>JBOIDH010000147.1:0-5958 GCA_050740495.1 Gammaproteobacteria bacterium
TCACGCGACTAGCAACGAGTGTCGGCGTCCACCGCGAGCTTCTCGTTGATCTTAACCCGGCCTGGACACGGCGGGCGGCGCGCGGACTCGTTTCCCTACCGATGGGTTCCGAGATCTGGTTGCCGAGCGGGACTCGGGTTGCGAGTGCGGGGACTTACGCGGAATCTGTATCACCGGCGGGCCGGGAGTACATCCGCCCGAGCGGAGAATTCCTGCGCGCGGGCTTGGTCTACAACCCGATAAAGTTTTCGCCGAGCCCCGCCGAAACAATGCCGCGGCGGAAGCGATCTAAGGAACGTACCCATATCGTGCGCAAAGGCGAATCGCCCTATTTGGTCGCAAGCCGATACGACGTAGCGTTGAAGGATCTCATGGCTTTGAACGATATCGGGCGCCGGGACATCATCCGGCCCGGGCAGCGATTGCGTATCCCGGCGCGTTAAGGAAAATAAATAAAACCGCACCATGACACGTAGGGCACGAAAAATATTAGTGAGGATCCTGTCCTGGAGCGCGGTCGCCGCGCTCGTAACCGTCGGGGCCGATTTTCTCGTCGAGGAAATGAATTCGTCGGCGCTCCAATCCCGCTATCTTTCTTCCTTAGGCACGCAATTGACCTATACCATGGAACCGGGATCGAGCGCGCAAATTCGCTTTCCCGAGACCGGACCCTATGATTTGCGGCTCGGTTATGTCGGCCTCCCGGCCTTTGTCAAGCGTCTGCGGCAGTTCGGTTACGAGATCAAGAGGCAGGCACGCTTCTCACCCATGCTCGAGCGGGTGTTCGACGCCGGATTATTTACCGCGTACCGGGAGAAAACCCAGGGCGGGCTCCGGATCTTCGATCGCGACGATCGCCTGCTTTTCAAAGCGATCTACCCAGCGCGCGTCTACGCGGACTTCGGGTCGATTCCACCGCTCGTTCTGCACACCTTGCTTTACGTCGAAAACCGGGAACTGCTGGATGAGAACAAGCGCCATAAGAATCCGGCGATAGAATGGGACCGCTTCGGACGGGCGGTGCTCGAAGGACTGGCGCAAAAACTGGGCGCCAATGTCCATGGCGCCGGGGGCAGCACGCTGGCTACACAGCTGGAGAAATACCGCCATTCACCGGGTGGCCAGACAGCTTCTGTCGGGGACAAGCTACGGCAGATGGCGAGCGCATCGTTGCGCGCTTACCTCCAGAGTCCCGACACCTTCGAGTCCCGGCGCGGGATCGCGCTTGCCTATGTGAATACCATGCCACTCGCGGCCGCCCGCGGTTACGGCGAAGTTCACGGCCTCGGCGATGGCCTGTGGGTTTGGTATGGCCAAGATTTTTCGGCGGTGAATGGTCTGTTGCGCGAGGAAGGTATCGGCGGCGCCGGGCTCGCGGAGCGGGCAGCAGCTTACCGCGACACACTTTCGCTGCTATTGGCCCAGCGGCGTCCAGCGTACTTCCTCGGGCGCGGTCATAAGGCGTTGCAACGCTTAGCCGACAGCTACCTGCGGCTCCTCGCGACTGATGGCATCATCCCAGCCGCTTTGCGCGATGCCGCGCTCAGCAGACGCAACGTGCCGCGCCACGGACCGGTGGAGAAAGCGCAACGAAAGTTTACCGATCATAAAACCGAGACCGTGCTGCGCTCTCGTTTAGCCCAGGCATTGGGCGTCTCGCGCTTGTACGATCTGGATCGGCTGGATCTGAGCGCGAAAAGCACCATCGACAAATCAGCGCAGCAGGCCGTGACGCATGCTTTGCGAAATCTTTCTGTTATGGAACACGCCCACGCCGCGGGGCTCGTTGGGTTTCGCTTGTTTGGCGAAGGCAACGATTTAAGCCGTGTCGTGTATAGCATGACCCTATTCGAGCACAGCCCGAAGGGTAATCTGCTCCGGGTGCAGACCGATAGTTACGCAAACCCGCTCGACATTAACGAAGGCGTGCGACTGGATCTCGGATCGACCGCCAAGCTGCGTACTCTGGTGCATTATCTCGAGATCGTGGCCGAGGTACATCGGCGCTACGCGGGCGCCAAGGGCAAGGAACTTGATAAGCCCGACGTTCATGAGCGCGACCGCCTATCGCAGTGGGTGGTCGACCAGTTGCGATCGAACCCGCACATGACGCTCTCCGCGCTACTCGGCGCCGCTTTGGAACGGCGGTATTCGGCCAACCCCGGGGAACAGTTTTTTACCGGCGGAGGGCTGCACAGTTTCGTCAACTTCAACCGCGATGATAATGGCAAGGTCCTGTCCGTCCGGGAGGGATTGCGCGATTCCGTAAACCTTGTTTTTATCCGCGTAATGCGCGACATCGTGCGTTACCATCTGTACAAACCCGGGGGCGTGGGACGTAAGACCGAATCCGCCGACAGCGAGTGGCGCCGCAAGTATCTTGAGCGTTTCGCCGACCAGGAAGGCCAAGCTTTTTTGCGCCGCTTCTATGCAAACTACCGGGGCAAAAAACCGGGCCAAGTGATGAACTTGCTCACCGAGAGCGTCTATCCTACCGCGGTGCGTCTGGCCACTGTCTATCGCTCGGTTTTTCCCGACCGCAGCTTGCGCGCGTTTACCGGATACCTGCGACGCCGCGTCGATGCTGCTCACCTTTCGGAGCCCAAGGTCAAAGACCTCTATGATAAGTATTCCCCCGAACGCTTCAATCTGCACGACCGCGGTTATATAGCCCACATCCATCCGCTGGAGCTCTGGCTTGTGGCCTACCTCATAGCGCATCCCGCCGCCCCCTTCGCGGATGTCGTTGCGGCGAGCACGCAACAACGCCAGGAGGTGTATCAGTGGCTGTTTAAGACCCGCCGTCAGTATGCTCAGAACAAACGCATTCAAGGCCTGCTCGAAATAGAGGCTTTCGGAGAAATTCACAGCGCGTGGCAACGCCTCGGATATCCGTTTCAGACCCTCACGCCTTCTTATGCTTGCGCTATCGGCGCCTCGGCGGATCGTCCCGGGGCGCTGGCGGAGCTCGTTGGGATCCTGCTTAATGAGGGTGTGCGCTATCCGGCGGTCCGGTTCGAATCCCTGCACTTCGCGGCTGGCACGCCTTATGAGACAGTTATCGAGCGGCCGCCCGCGCATGGACAAGCGGTGCTTGCGCCCGAGGTTGCGGCCGCGGCGCGCGCAGCGCTCATCGATGTGGTTGAGAACGGCACGGCGCAGAGGCTTAAAGGGGCAATTAAAGATCCTCACGGCATGCCATTTATTGTCGGTGGCAAGACCGGCACCGGCGATCATCGCCGAGACGTTTATGGCGCGGGCGGACGCCTGATCGAGTCGCGCGTTCTAAACCGCACGGCGACCTTCGTCTTTATGCTCGGCGAACGGTTCTTTGGCGCCATCACCGCGTTTGTGTCGGGCCCGGAAGCGGCGCGTTATCGCTTTACGAGCGCGCTACCGGTGCAGGTATTGAAATCCCTTGCGCCGATCCTAGAGCCTGTCATTGCGCGCGGAGACCCTGTGCCAGTTCGGGGATTATTCGCCACTAAAGACACCCCATCGGTGCAGGCGATGATCAAGGGGGCGCACAAAGGTTAACGCGCTCCGTGCGCATGGACGACATTGTGCCGACTGGGCCCGTAATCGCCGTACTGGACGTAACGGGTTTAAAGTGCCCATTGCCGTTGCTCAAGACCAAAGTCGAGCTGAACCGGATTCAGCCGGGGCAAATCCTGCGGGTCTTGGCGACCGATCCCATGGCGGTCGTGGACCTGCGGGCGTTTTGTGTACGTAGTGGACACGAGATGCTGCGTTGGGACGAGCGCGGACGGGTGTGGGAATTTTTCATCCGGAAAGCGGCGAGCGATTCATAGCGATCGCGAAACGCTTGTTCGTTTCTTCATGAAACAAAAGAAAACGAGCAAAAACTCCTTGGCCTGCGTGTAAATCCCGCGCTGCTTGCTTTCTCGCGGTCCGGCCACGTTTAACACCTTGATACGGTTTTCCGCCATCCATCCGTAAATAATTTCGGTTCTCGGTGGGTGTTGCAGGTCAATGATTATACTCGGTTTGCTGTTGCGGGCGGCCCATCGTGCCGTCAGCGCCGTGCCACCGTCCATCACACCACGTATCAGAATGAGGGTCCCGTCCGCATCGAGCACGTTGCGTTCGGTGCGGTCTCCATAGCGCTCGGAATCAAGCTCACGTAGAGGGTAGTGTGCCGGAATGCGTCCATCTTCGGCACGCCTCCCGCGCGGACACCAGCCTCCGCAGGGGATCCCCAATTCCAGGGCGGTATCGAGGGCCGCACGGTCGACCCCTGTCTGGCCACCCGATAGGATGCGCATGATGTCCGTTTCTTTCATGGCTCGAATGCCGTATCGCTTTTACAATGGTTCGTTTAAGGTGGTATCTTCACGCTATCATAGGCAGGCGGAATTCGTGATGGAACGGGCACAAAGGCTTGTTCCGGGAAATTAACGGCAAAGAATCGGCGCGTTTTGTGGGCGGCGAGCAGAGCGGATTGAATCGAACCGAATTAAGGAGACACGAGCGACGCATGAGTAATATTCCCCAGGACCGTAAGTACACCTCCAGCCACGAATGGGTAAAACCACTCGATGACGGTACGCTGCGGGTCGGCATTACCGATCATGCCCAGCAGGCGTTAGGCGATATGGTGTTCGTGGAGTTGCCGGAAGTCGGCGGGGCTTATCCGGCCACGGCGGAATGCGCCGTTGTGGAATCGGTAAAGTCGGCATCGGATCTTTACTGTCCGCTGTCCGGCGAAATCGTGGAGGTGAATGAGGCGCTCAATCAAAGTCCAGAAATCGTCAACCGTGATCCCTACGGCGAAGGCTGGATCTTTCGGCTCAAACCGGATGACGTGAATGAGATGAATCGTCTTTTGGACCCCGACGAATACGCCGACGGACTGAAAGACGAGCAACATTAGAACTGATTACCACGACTTCGTCACGGCCCCGGCAGCGATTTGATGAGCAAGCCTTGAGATCGCCGGAATGGAGATCTCTCTGCGATAAGATCGCGTGGACCGTGAGGTACCTCAACGACCAGTCAGGAGCAAGAATAAATGGCAACGATTACCCTCAAGGGCGCCCCGATACATACCAACGGCAATTTACCGGCGATCGGCAGCCAGGCCCCCGATTTCACCCTCGTGGACAGCGCACTGAATGATGTCACCTTGGCGACATACCAGGGCAAGAAGAAACTACTGAATATCGTTCCAAGCCTCGACACACCCGTGTGCGCCGCGTCCACGAAGCGTTTTAACGACGCGGCGAAAGGCTACGGCGATGTGGTTTTTTTGATGATCTCGGCGGATCTACCGTTCGCAATGACGCGCTTTTGTAAGGCGGAATCGACAGTCAACGTGATCCCACTCTCTTTGATGCGATCGCGAGCCTTCGCTCGGGACTACGGTGTTTTGATCGAGGACGGTCCTCTTGCGGGAGTCACGGCGCGGGCTGTCGTGGTCCTGGACGGAAACGACCGGGTTATATTCACACAGCTTGTCCCCGAAATCGCCCACGAGCCGGATTACGATCGCGCGTTGGCAGCACTTTAAAAAGCGGTTCAGCCTTGGGGTTGCCAAAGGGCTAGGTGGCTGGTCCGCAAGTGCGGTTCAGAATCAGCGCCAGCGGCTCCCTACCTTGCGCGTTCCTACTGAACGGGAACATACCGTGAACCTGACGGCCCAGGACCTGCGCGGTTAGCGCGGGCGCCTCGCGTCCCATCGTTCCCGGATCCCGGTCCAAACAGTATTTATTCTATATAGCTATATAAAAATGTCAAGATATTCTTTTGACGAATATTCCTTCCGCGCTAAAGTGCTCGCAATGGCAGCAGCCGTGTGAACGACTTTGGACCAGAGATCTCTACCATGCAGGGCAATCGCGATAAGGTCCCCTTTGGGACCAGTCAAACCTCGTCTCTCTCAGTCGAGGACATCCGTTTGGCGCTTCAGGGGCTTCACTACGGCGCCGTGGAGATCAC
>JBOIDH010000148.1:0-5945 GCA_050740495.1 Gammaproteobacteria bacterium
CGTAACGTAATCGAGATACCCGTGCACACGGGGAGAAATGATTTTCATGCGTCGTCTCCTTTTGGTGGTACCCTGTTTGCAGCTATCGAAGTCGACAAGAGTTTATTGCGCTGATCCGCTCGCGCCTTCCGGGCTGGCGCATAACGACCAAGCTCAGCCGCGCGAGGTACGAGCGTCGGCTGGAGCGCCTTGTTGGGCGTTTTCTTCTGACGTTACTTTCCATCGTGCCGCAATCGTATCGCCAGAAAAGTCCGCTCCGCAGTCCCATTCGACAAAGTACCTCCCATTGTAAATTCGTTCAAACTCACTTCTGTCCTTCAACGGAGCGAAGGCCTCTGCTTCCAGGTAAGGCTTAACATCAAACAAACCTGCTTTTCCATTTTCTGATTTGATGTACAGCACGTAATTGTCTTTTGGAACAACTTCTATAATGTTCATTGGTCAAGGCCTCGAATTGGGAACGGCTTCTTGCCATTAACAGCCAATTGCCAGTCCGCGAGTAAATCATCTTGATGTATCTCGATCCATGCGACGACTAACTTATGCTTCTTTGGCGGTAGCTCGCCAGCCAGCATGACTCCATCCAAAATAGAGTACACGGCCACCTGACCCTGATATTCAGCATGGATATGTGGCACGTTGTGCTTGTCCGTATCCGAGTCTGTCGAAAAACCCGTTTTTGAGAGGGTGTCTTTGTCGCTACGAATAGTGTAGGCATGAATTGCGATTCATGCATCGAATCCTCCTTGCTCTAAATACCAAGCCGAGATCGATCTCGGGCCACTTTGGTCATGCTACCTCCACCGTTCATTGTTAACCCCATCCCGGTGCATAGCGGTGGATCTTGCCGATGTTATGGACCAAACAATAGAGCAACCACTGGGTATTGACCTTGCGCTTGCCCCGCAGGGTGAAACGATTTAACCCGAGCATCCTGGTGATATTGGCAAAGACGGGTTCCACTGTCCCAAGCCGCCTTCCGTAGATTGCACGCCCCAGGGCCGAGTCGATTTTGCGTTTCATCTTACTCGTAAAGGTCTCCGGCCGGTTCGGGGCTTGGCCGCTGAAGAAGTGGACCTGCCGGACCTCGCTTTGATGGGGATGCCTCAAACACTGAGTTCTGAGGGAACAGGGGCGGCAGGCCCTCTTAGGGGCGCAGAATTTGACCGCTTGGTAGCCATTAATAACTACGTGACTTCCGTTTCGGTACAGCTTCTTGCCCGCCGGACAGATACAAAGCTGACGCTCGGGATCGTAATGAAAATCGTGATTGGTAAATAACACCCCGCCGCTTTTCCTCCGCGCCTCGCGCCGCCCTGGCGGTGGCGTTCTTTAAACCGGTCCGCTTGGGCAAAGCGAGGATCGCGTTTCCGGAACAAGTTATCGGCCACATAGCCATCGATCCCGTCCTCGAATAAGCGCTTCATATTGGCCTCGGTGTGAAACCCCGCATCGGCCGTGAGCTTAGTGTCCTCGAAGATGTCTCGATCGGAATCAATCCCTTGAAAGCTTTCGCGTGTCCCCTCAATCATCGGGACCAGTAAATCGTGTTCTTGGGCTTCCCCGAAGGCTTCGGCGTGGACCACGATCTGGTGCTTGGCATCCACGCTCGCCACCCCGTCATAGCCTTGGATGACCCCATGAGCGGATTTCATCTTCGCGCTCTCGTTATCGGTGATATTGCTCTTCCTAGGCTTCCCACCCCTGCCGGGCTTGTCCTCGTTGTGGTCAAGCCAGCGTTTGATCTTCTTAACCTTTTCACGCAGCGTCTTAAGCTGCTTTTCTTCCCGCTCCACCACCGAGACGTCCTCATCACTCTTATCCCGTTCCCGATGCCGCTTGAGCAGATACCATAGCCCCTTCCATCTTCTGCTTCTTCTTTTCAAACTCTGCTCGCGTCCCACTCCATTCCTTAGATGCATTCGAGGGCAGTTTGCATCCATCAATAGCAAACAGATCCCGACCGATTAAGCCCATCTCGTCGCAGTACAGCAGCACATCCCGAAACAAAACCGAAACCTCTTCACTCATCGAGGAAATAAATCCGGCAATGGTGCTGAAATGCGGCTGGGTATCCGCACTCAAGGCCATGAATATAATATTCTCCCGGCAGCAACGCTCGATCTCACGGCTCGAAATAATTCCCCGTGCGTAGGCGTAGAGAACGATCTTCAACAAAATCCCCGGATCATAGGCCGGGGCACAGGTCTCATCGTTACGGTAGCGAGCTTCGAACACCGAAAGGTCGACTTCGTGGTCAATCAGGTAATTCAACGTGTACTCGAAGGTGCCCGGGAGAATCTGCTCCCGAAAGGCAATCGGAAGGAGCTTATGCTGATCGTAGGAGTAGTCCTTGTAACGTGGCATGGGTAGGTATTCTGTCGTTATGATCAGATAGCGTCATTCTACCACACGACACGAAAAAAAAGACTTATTCGACAGCTTCAACGCTCCAGTTCACCGGCGCGCCGCTGTTTGCCGCGTCCGAGTGGAGCGCATGGTTAGCGGTCATTTTACTGGAGGTATCCCCAAATCTTTGCATATCTTGTTTGCGAGTAGATCGTCGATCTCGTTGTGGCGCGGAACAGAGGAGCGCTTGTTCTGATTCGGGTTGTGCCACCACGAATGCCGCCCACCTTCACGCAGTAAATCGCCGCCGTGAGCCCTTAGGTGACGCAGCAAATCGCCCCGCTTCATAGGGCGATAGATTCTTCATCATAGCCTTCTCCTGCTGCCTCGATCGCCTCACGGCGGTTGAACTCCAGCGCCTCCTCAAGCGTAATGCGCAAGGTCTCGATTAATTCATCGTGCGAGGACTCCTGACAGTTGACTCCAGGAACCTCTTCGATCCAACCAATCCACGTGTCACCTGATTTCTTGACTACGGCGGTATACGTGTCCTTCATTCACAATCCCTCATAAATCAGTGATGACCGCTAACGCTCCAGCTCACCGGGGTGCCGCGTACCGAACCGATGTCGATGGGGGCAGCGCTGCCCGCACGGTGCCCGCCTGCTCGATGGTGATGGCAAAGATCTTGTACTCGGATTCGAAGGACCTCACGGAAATAACTTCTTGGCTCTGGAACTGCCTGAACTGGCTGTCTGGTGCGAGAGTGAGCAGTTCGAAAGAGATATCGTATGCCTTAGTATCGATTGGCAACGGGAAGTCCTCAACCGGCATGCCTGGACCGAGTCGTGACCACACGGCACGACTGGGGTATGAGTATGCGCGGCCGTTGACACGCGCCACGAGCCTCGCCCTGCTTCCGTCCAAACCCTCAACTCCTCGTATTCGAAGCCAGCGTTGCTCTCCGACGCTCGATTCAGCCGCCTTAACGCGTGCGTCTAAGGTCGTAATCGTCGCGCCCTTCTTCTCCACGTCATCCCTTAACACGCGTAGCGCATCGTTGGAGATCGGCGAATAGTCCACTAACGTCAATGCGCCTTGATAAGCGCCAAGGCCGGCAAAGAAGCCAGTCAGCAACGTGGCGAGGAAGAAGACAACGAGATTATTCTCGATACGCTCCTTCAGGGAGGGGGGCTTGACCGCTTGGCTGTCCCTGCGAACGTCAACGCTTGCGCCAGCGCGCCCTTCCTTACGCCGAGTAAGCAAACGGTTGATCTCGACTACTTGCCAGGGCTTCTCGCCCGTACCGCCCCAGAACCGATTCCGAAGATCCGCGAGCACGTAGTCGTCAGCCACCAGCGATAATAAGCTGAAAGGCCTCGGGCTCGGTGATCGATCGTACGGCCTCATACACGTCTGCAACTTTGCGTTCACGATTCATGTGGCCACCTTCACATCGGACGTTTCACTGCACTCCGGCGAGGTCTAACTAATAAGCATTTATCCGTCGTGCGCAGGCGAGATACGCGAAACGGCTCGGGCGGTAGCGCGCATGACGGATAAATGTCTGTTGGACTAAACCGCGACGGCACCGGGATTGTCAGTCTGGATCAGGTTTCTATTATAAGGGGATTGTATTCCTTGAAGGGGAACTTGTGGAAGTCGCAGGCGTGTAGGACGTATGGGTAGGTGGCCTGTGCCAGGGAGGCAGTTTGGTTTTGGGCCGTTGGAGTCGGCGGTTTTCGTGAGGATTGTTGGCTTTTCTTACGCTCAAGGCGAGCGCATTCCCAGACCGCTCGGGGCCTGTCGAAAAGCCGGCTTTGTGTGCGCTTGGGCTGGTCAGTGGTCAGCCTCCGTTAAAGCGTTTCGGCGCCAGGTAGGCTGTGATCCGCAGGCGATCCTTCCGGCACAGCGGACAGGGGTAGCCGTCGAAAGGGGCGGGGTGCCCGGCATCGGCGGTTGCCCCGGGCAGTTGTTGGGCGAGACCGATCGCCGCTCGGATTTCGACAAGGCGTGCGGCGCGGCAGCGGTTGGCGAGAAAACCGAAATGGCGGATACGCATGAAGCCCAAGGGCAGGACGTGGAGCAGGAAGCGGCGGATGAGCTCCTCGCCCGCGAGGGTCAGGTTCTTGTGGCGGTTACTGTCGCGGTAGTCCTTATAGTCGAGCGCACCCGCGCAGCTCAGAACACGGCCCTCGGTCAGGGCGATGCGGTGGCTGTAGCGGGCCAGGTAATCCACCACTGTCTCGGTGTGGGTGAGACAGGGCTTGGAGCACAACCGGAAACGCGTCCGTGATCTGAGTGAGCGTTGTGGGTGCCGCCTTTGCCCCATCTTTAAACGAGGCCCCCGATTGATAGCACGCGGCTCGATCCACGATCACATAGCGATCATGAAACCCGGGTGCTGAGCGTACATTGACCGCAGCACCAGACTGTCGAGCATACAGATCTACGGCAGGAAGAAGCGTCGGCACTCGCTCGCGCGCCAGGAGCCGAATCGAAACCCCTGCGGCGACGTGTGGGAGGTAGCGGGATACAAACTCCGCATCAAGGTAAGGATCCACGAAGAGTAGGTCCTGATTCGCATGTTCAATGATCTTTCGAACCTCATCGAAGTAGTCAAAGACGCGGCCGTGCCCCATTGCGGCGTTCACTGGACCGATGGTTTTCATGCGAAGGTCGTGTCGTGCCTGATGCAGAAGAGTGAGAATTTTCCGCAACCCTTCTTGCGCATTTCTAGCCATTAGGCCGTGGAACTGATCCATCGCAACCCCGAGCGGGATCTGTTTCGGTAGATCCCAGGCTTCGATGACCGCGGATACTCGCCCAAGCCATGCAGGGTTCTCGTCAGTTGGATGGCGCAACGTTTCCCGCGGCGGCATCGTTCTCAGGATATCCTCCACTTCCCCGAGTAGTTCTTCCTGATTCATTCTGATTGACGCCCGCGTAAATTGATCCTTGCAATCTAACGTCAGCGATCACCGGGCGCGACGTTAGGAGCGCTCCGGTGCAGCGCCTTGTTGGGCGTTAAAGATCGCCAGGCTGTAAGCCGGTGCGCTTGGAAATTCGCGCCAGCATCCTTGGGCCGATCTCATCGCTGTCGTGAAACGCAAACACGAAATCCGGGTAACCAGGCTTAGCGAGCGTCTGGTGTGAACCCGAAGAACGCTTTACGACCCAGCCAATGCGCTCCAACGCAGCAAGAACACGCTTGGCCTTCGTGCTGGGCCATTGCGTCATGCAGCAGCAAATGTAATCTGAATCGGCTCAAGCGCGTGCTCACCGTGCTCGATTCGATCCGCGATAACGCGAAGAGCTAGCGCTTCGGCCTGCGCGATCGCTTCTGCGCGGCTCCGCCCGTACCTCATCACGCCGGGCAGTTCCGAAACCTCAGCAATCCAGCGGCCATCTTCCTCCTGTTCAGTTTCTACGGTAAGCCTCACGAAATAAACCTCACTGATGTTTTGACGCCCAACGGACAGAACTAAGCCGCGCCCGCCACGAAGGCCTAGGAAAGCGAGCAGCGATCTCGGGCGTCGGCTTGAGTGACGGGTTAGGCGTTTTTGGGCATTCCCTATGGGCTAGCCATCCTATAT
>JBOIDH010000149.1:0-5939 GCA_050740495.1 Gammaproteobacteria bacterium
CACCTACCGACGGGGCTGGCCGTAGAGTGCCAGGAAGAACGCTCCCAACATAAGAACCGCGCCCGCGCGCTCGGCCTGCTGCGTTCAAGGCTCCTGTCCGCCGAGCGCGAACGACAGCGCGCGGAACAAGCGGAGAGCCGCCGCATCCTGGTCGGAAGCGGGGATCGGTCGGAACGCATCCGGACCTACAATTTTCCGCAAGGCCGGCTCACCGATCACCGCATCAATTTCACCCTGTATAAGCTTAACGATATTCTCGAAGGACAGATCGACCTCGTCATCGATCCGCTCATCAGTGAGCATCAGGCGGAGTTGCTGGCGGCTACTGGTGCTTAATCAGAAGCGGCCGCGCTCACCAACCATCGGGTCCATCATCGCGGAGGCCGAGCGCAAGCTAGCCGCGTCGGGTTCGGCGCGGCTCGACGCCGAGTTGTTGCTGGCTAGACTCCTCGGCGCCAACCGCGCCCATCTCTACGCCTATCCCGAGCGCGCCTTACCGGTGCGTGCGGCAATAAGGTATCGGCGGGTCATCGACGAGCGCGCCCGCGGCATTCCGCTCGCCTATTTGGCCGGATCGCACGGGTTTTGGTCGTTCGAGATCACGGTTAACCCAAACACCCTCATCCCGCGTCCGGAAACCGAGCATCTGGTCGAAACTGCCCTCGCCCTGATTCACAGCCACGGTCTGCGCACGGTGGCGGATCTCGGGACCGGCAGCGGCGCCGTGGCGCTCGCCCTTAAGCGCGAAGTTCCAGCGCTCGAAGTGTTCGCCACCGACATTTCTCCCAAAGCCCTCGTGGTCGCGCGGCGCAACGTTAAAGCGCTGGGGCTCTCCGGCATTAAGTTGCTCCGGGGAGACTGGTGCCGAGCGTTGCCCGAGCGGCGGTTTGATCTGATTGTCTCGAACCCCCCTTACGTGGCCTCGGATGACCCGCGCCTGCGCACGGGCGAAATCCGCTTCGAGCCTGTGATCGCCCTTGACGGAGGCCGTGACGGCCTGGAAGCGATCCGCCGTGTCATCGCGGGCGCCCATGAGCGCTTGCAAACGGGCGGCTGGCTCGCGATCGAGCACGGCGCCGAACAAAGAAAACCGATCGAGACGCTGTTCGGCGCGCACGGATTTGGTTCCGTCGAGTGCGTTCGTGACTATGCCGGCCATGAGCGCATAAGCCTTGGGTGCGCCGTCGCGCCCGGTTCTTGGTAAGCTCATTGCGCATCGATGCAAGACCTGCAACTGCTTCGCTACAGCCGACAGATCCTGTTGCCTGAGATCGACATTGCCGGCCAAGAGCGGCTCCTCTGCGCGAGCGTGATGATCTTAGGACTGGGCGGGCTCGGATCGGCCGCCGGCATGTACCTGGCGGCCGCCGGTCTAGGTCACCTCGTCCTCGTCGATTTTGATCGGGTCGATGTGGCGAACTTGCAGCGTCAAATCGCGCACGGGACCAAGGATATCGGCCGCCTCAAGGTCGACTCCGCAGCGGTACGCCTACAGGCGCTCAATCCCGATTGTCGAATAACGGCGATCGATGGTCGATTGGACAGCGGCGAGTTGACCAAAGCGATGGCCGGCGTCGACGCCGTGGTGGATGCCAGCGACAACTTCCCGACCCGTTTCGCGCTGAATCGGGCCTGCTACAAGACCAAAACGCCGCTCATTTCAGGCGCCGCTATGGGATTCGCAGGGCAGGTGTGTGTGTTGAAACCGGGCCAGGCGGACAGCCCGTGCTACGCCTGCCTCTATAGCGAAGACGATGCGGCCGCGGACACCTGTACGGAAGCGGGCGTGATCGCGCCCTTGGTCGGGATCATCGGCAGCGTGCAGGCGCTCGAAACCATCAAGCTGCTCACGGTCACGGGAGTACCCCTGCTCGGGCGGCTGCTCCGGCTCGATGCTTTAACGATGACCTGGACCAGCGCGCGGATCGCTAAGGATCCGCGTTGTCGCGTTTGCGGCGCTGAACCGGTCTCGGCCTAGCATTTTTGGGCGTTGGCTGCCTCGCGGTCCCGCGTTCCGGCACAGGACACTGGGCCGCAGCCCGCTAATCGTCCAACTCGTGGCCGATCACCCCACCCGCGATGGCGCCGGCGCCCGCGGCGAAGGGGTCGCCGTAACTCAATTCACTGCCTAAGAAACCGCCGACCACCCCGCCCAGGATGATCCCGAGCGGCGAGTGCCCATCGTGGTGCCGGCGATATCCATAACCGTAATCGGAAGCCCCGGCATAGTAGTGATTATGCCGGTGATAATTGTAATTGTACCGGGGGCGGTATTCCGGATAATAACGCGGAGCGTGATGATAGTGGCGGTGGTGGTAATGACGGCCATGATGACCATGACCATGGTGACCGCCCCACGCAAACCCTGGCGAGGATAAGAGTAAACTTACCGCCATTGCGCTGCCAAGCATAAATTTTTTCATCGGTAACCCCCTAAATAAACCCTGGTCTGTGATTAATCCAACGGGCACGGTGCCCATAAAACGCCGCCAGGATACCGGTGGGAGGCTGAACGGAGGCTGAATACCGGACGAGGCTCGCGGTCGTTCAATTACTCGATAAGCGGTAGTTGTGCATAAATTGCCAACTGCGCGTGATGTGAAGGATATCGACCTCGCCGCTGATGTTGTCGGGGAAGGGCGCGAAAGGTTGCGCTAGATTCACGATCCGAATCGCCGCCTCGTCTAGGACTTTAAAACCCGACGGCCTTCGCACCGCGATGTCAAACACCGACCCATCCGATCTTAACGCCACATCGAGGATCAAGCTGCCGGCGAGCCTATTACGGCGCGCTTCCTCGGGATAATTGAGGTTTCCGATCCGCTCCACCTTGGCCCGCCACGCTTCCATATAGGCGGCGTAGCGGTACTCCGTCGTGGTGGCGGAGATAAATTTGCGTTTCGGCCGCATAGCCCGTTCTTCCAAGCGTTGGGCCAGCTCGGCATTCAAACTGGCCATCGCCAGGCTCTGGCTGATCAGCACCGTTGCACTCGCCGGCGCCGCCGTCGTACTCGGTTCCGGAGCCGCTTGGCTCTTCTTCGCGGGCTCCGCGGCCACCGCCTTACGCTTGGATTTCGCCTCGGCGACCAATACCCTACGCTGTTGTTTTGGCGCGCTTCTCTCTGCAACCTCGCGCTTGACCATACGTGCCTTGTTCATCGCCTTGAGCGCTTGCTCGAGCCGGCTCACGGTTCCGGGAGGGGGCGCCGCGACGATGTCCGCGCGCCGTTCGGGGAAGGGCGCGTAGAGCGGTGTGGCCGGACGCAACTTGCGCTCGCTCTTTCCTCCGCCCACCAGGTTGGCTTGAGCCAAGAAATTGGCTTTATCGGGTCCCCGGGCGCTACGGCTCTGCACTAAGATCACATCCAGGGAATCGTAACGCGGCTTGGGTCGATCCGGGGGCGTAAAGCTTACGCCCAAGATGACGATCGCGTGCACCACGAGGGCAAAACAGAGTGTAAGCGTCAACCGATCGGCGGGAGTAACCGTCGGATAGGCGGCTGTCTCGCTCACTTGGCCAATAGTACCTGGGTCATGCTGCGGGCGATTATACCGTTCAAGAGTCCGAAGACGAGCGCCGCGCTCATCAGCACCGGAAGCAGCTTGAACAAGCCGGCATGGGGTATGAATAAGCAATAGGCCGCAGCGATTTGCCCTCCCATATGCGCTAGCGCGGCGAGCAGGCTGTAGCCCACTTCACTCAGGGCCTTGCGACTGACCGACACCGCAAGACCCAACACCATGAGGCTCGCCAGGGCGCCGGACAGGCTTAAGGCAAAGCCCGGCGACAAGAACGTACCGGCGAGCAGGCTCCCCGCGAGCACCCGGAGTAGCGCTATCCATGCCGCGGTCGTCCATCCGAAACATACCAGCGCCGCCACGGTGACGATATTGGCCAAGCCTGGTTTGAAGCCGGGCAAGGGGCTGGGAAATGCCATTTCGAAAACGTACATCCCTAACGCCAGGGCCGTTAACCATGCGATGCGGATGTCCTCTCGTGTGACCTCGAATTCCACGCTCAATAGTTTATCGCATCAAAACTCGTACCTTTCCCTACGACCTGGACCGCAACGCCGTTCGGCAGGCAAGCCGCGAAATCACCGTCGCTTGCGAGCCATCCGCTGTGAATACATAGCTTGGCGAGGCAAGGCGCGCGGCGAAATCGAATGCGGCCGTCCCGTATTTCGAGATCGGTGGGTCCCAGCACACCCTGAATCACCACCTCGCGATCAGCGCCGAGGGAGAGCCAACGATCCGGTTTTCCGGCGCTCGACACCCGCGCGCTTTCCGCCACCGGCGCAGGCGCCCAAAAATGCGCATACAAGGCCGCGATCAGCGCCAGCGCCAGCATCAGAATAGTCTTATCCGCGGTCGTCATGGGTCCGCGCTATTAACGATACTTCGGCCGGGATCGACGTGAAAACGTATGCGTTCGCGCAACTTAGGGGTCACATGAATGTTCCCCGCGGCGTCCACCAGCATGGCTTCCTCTATTCCCATCGTCTGCGCCAGCGCTTCCCAATGATCGGGACCCGCGACCAGTAGCGCGGTTGCCGTCGCATCGCCGATGGCGGCGCTCGGGTGGATCACCGTCGCACAAACCGCTTTGCGTGCCGGATAGCCGGTCCGGGGGTCGATCACATGATGGTACCTCTTCCGATTATAAATGAAAAACCGCTCATAATCTCCTGACGTTAAAATACTTTCATCAGTCTCGATCTCAACCGAAGCGAACACCCCTGGCGCCCGCGGATGACGGATGCCGATATGCCAGGGCCGGACCCCGCGGCCGCCGTAGGCGCGCAGATCGCCCCCGGCGTTGAGAATCGCGTTCTTAATCCCTAAGGCGCGCAAGGCTTCGACCCCGCGGTCAACGGCGTAACCCTTGGCGTAAGCGCCAAAATCGAGACGCAGCGCGTTATTCGTGCTTTTGAGCGTTGGGCCCGCGAACACCAGCGCCTGCATGTTCGGCTGTTCGGCGACCAACCGCATAATATCGTTGCGCAGAGGCGGTGCGCGCGGGGGCTCGCCGCCGGTAAAGCCCCACAACTCGACAAGCGCGCCGATCGCGGGGTTAAATAGGCCCCCGCTCAGCCTTGATAAGCGCGTGGCCTCGTCGATCATCGGTACAAGCAAGGGGTCCACCGTAAAGGGTTGTCCTCTAGCGAGTAAACGATTGGTGCGCGCTAAAACGCCTTCCCGCCACGGGTACAGTTCTTCGTCCAGCATCTTGAAATCCTTTTGGATGCGGCCATACGCCCGTTGCGCCGAGCCGGATTCCGCGCCGGCGATCGTCAGCTCGATGAGCGTCCCGAAGGCGAAGAATTGAAACTCGTGGACGGGGATCTCGCGTTGTTCGCACGCGCATAGGAGAAAGGCTACAAAAACCGCCCCCAGCCGGCGCCGATGCGTAGGCATCTAGCTGCGAAGCGGGGTTAACCGGCGCTCTATCGCACCCATAAGTTCGGCGGCGATATCAAGCCCATAAAGCGCATCGAGCTCGCGGATGCAGGTCGGACTCGTCACGTTGATCTCGGTGAGATAATCGCCGATGACATCGAGGCCGACGAACACGAGTCCCTTCTCGCGCAACGCGGCCCGCACTTGACTGCATATCCAGTAATCGCGCTCGCTCAGCGCCGCGCCTTTGCTCATGCCACCGACCGCCAGGTTTCCGCGGGTCTCGCCGGGGGCCGGGGTCCGGGCCAAGGCATAGGGTACGGGTTCGCCGTCGATCAGCAGGATGCGCTTATCCCCCGCTACGATTTCCGGGACGAAGCGCTGCGCCAGCGTGAACTGGCTGCCGTGGCCGGTCAAGGTCTCGATGATGACGTTGGTATTCGGGTCGCCCCCGCGCACTCGAAAGACAGAAACGCCCCCCATGCCGTCCAGGGGCTTTAAGATAATATCGCCGTGTACCTCCAAAAACGCCTTAATGC
>JBOIDH010000150.1:0-5939 GCA_050740495.1 Gammaproteobacteria bacterium
GGCGGTGGCGCGATGAACATCCTGTCCGCTCGCAAAGGCTTGCCGCAGCAACGAATCACCCGAAAGATGGGCCATGATGCGGAGCTCGATTTGTGAGTAGTCGGCCGCGACCAAGCGCTGGCCGGGTGGCGCCACGAAAGCCCGCCTGATGCGCCGCCCCTCCTCGGTGCGCACCGGTATGTTTTGGAGATTCGGATCCGAGGATGACAGGCGTCCGGTCGCGGCCACGGCCTGATGGTAGCTCGTATGCACCCGTCCGGTGCGCGGATTGATCTGCTGGGGAAGCTTGTCCGTGTAAGTTGATTTCAGTTTCGCGAGGCCACGATATTCGAGTATCAATCGCGGTAAGGGATACTCGGCCGCGAGGTCCTGGAGCACCGGCTCGGCGGTGGAGGGCTGCCCCGTGGGTGTCTTGGCCCTAACGGGTAAACCGAGCTTGTGGTACAAAATTTCCTGGATCTGTTTCGGCGAATCGACATTGAAGCGCTCGCCCGCGAGCGCATGCGCCTCGGCTTCGACTTCCAACAGCCGCCCGCCCAAGGCCCGGCTCTGCTCGCGCAACATCTCCGCATCGACTTGAACACCGTTGCGTTCCATGCGCGACAAAACCGGCACCAGCGGCACTTCCATCTCTTCGTAGAGCCGGCGCAACCCGGACTCTTCGGCGAAGCGCGGCCAGAACGTTTGGTGCAACCGCAAACACACCTCCACATCTTCCGCGGCATAGGTCGCGGCTCGATCGACAGGCACCTGACTGAAGTTGAGCTGGTGAGATCCCTTACCCGCCACGTCCTCAAACAGAATCGTGCGCACACCCAGGTACTTGAGTGCCAGGGAATCCAGATCGTGGCGGGTGGCGGTACTATCGAGGACATAGGACTCCAGCATCGAGTCACAGCGGATCCCACGCAACTCCACGCCGTGGTTCGCCAATACGCTCATATCGAACTTGAGATTGTGCCCGAGCTTCGGCCGTAATGGGTCCTCGAGGATCGGCCGGAGCGCCTCGAGCACCTCCTCACGCGATAATTGCAGAGGGGCGCCCGGATAATCATGAGCGACCGGTACATACGCCGCTTCCCCGGCTTCTAGGGAAAACGAGACGCCCACGAGCCCCGCCTGCATGTAGTCCAAACTGGTGGTCTCGGTATCAAAGGCGATAAGCTCCGCATGCCTGAGCCGCTCTATCCATCGATCGAGCTGTCCACGGTCCAAGATCGTTTCATAGCCGGCGGCTTCGACCGGCGGCTCGGGCCGAGGCGCCTCTTCCAGGAGATCGTTCAACCAGGTCTTGAACTCAAGCTCGGTGAAAAGCGCTTTCAGCGTCTCGTTGTCCTGGGCCCGTGGCTTAAGATCCCTCGGCGTGGCATCGAGGGGGACCGCGCAGGCGATCGTGACCAGCTTTTTGGAAAGGGCAAGCTGCTGCATGCTCGCGCGCAGGCTATCCCCCAGTATTCCTTTGATGTCCCCGGCATGGGCGAGCAGATTATCGAGACATCGGTACTGCTTAAGCCATGCCACGGCGGTTTTGGGTCCGACCTTCGGCACCCCGGGGACATTGTCGATCTTATCTCCGATCAAGCTTAAGTAATCCACGATGAGCGCAGGCGGGACCCCGAATTTGCGCTCGACGCCTTGCGCATCCATGACACTATTGTCCATCGTGTTTACCAGGCTCACCGCCTCGCTGACCACTTGCGCGAAGTCCTTATCACCGGTTGCGATGAGGGTGCGAAGACCGGCTTCCGCCGCTTGTACCGCCAGCGTTCCGATGACATCGTCGGCCTCGACGCCCTCGATCACCAGCATCGGGACACCCATGGCGCGCACGACCGCGTGCAGAGGCTCGACCTGGAGCCGCAGCTCCTCCGGCATAGGGGGCCGGTGTGCCTTGTAAGCGGGATACATTTCATCACGAAAGGTCTTGCCTTTGGCATCGAATACCACGGCCAGGTAGTTCGGTGTATAGTCTTTCAGCAACCGGCGCAGCATGGCGATAAACCCGTGAATAGCCCCCGTCGGTTCTCCGCGCGAGGTGCTCAACGGAGGCAGGGCGTGAAACGCGCGGTAGAGATAAGAGGAACCGTCAACCAGAATTAAGAGCTCTTCGGCCATGGTGTCTGTGTGAAAAGTCTGCTGATAGTCCATTATGAATAAGAACGTCAAAGCCGACCACCCGGCGCTCGCGCCCATCAACGATACGGCGCTCGTGCGCGAATCATGGAAGGTGTTCCAGATCATGGCGGAGTTCGTCGAGGGGTTCGAGCGGCTGGCCGCGATCCGGCCCGCGGTCAGCATCTTCGGGTCCGCCCGTTTCGGCGCCGAGCATCCCTATTCCAAGCTGGCCGAAGAGATCGGGTATAGCGTGTCGGACGCGGGTTTCTCGGTGGTCACCGGAGGGGGACCGGGGATCATGGAGGCCGCGAACAAGGGCGCCTACGCGGGCCGCTCACCGAGCATCGGGCTCAACATGCAACTACGGGAAGAGCGCGGTAACGCCTTCCAAAATATCAGGCTGAATTTTCGCCATTTCTTCCCCCGCAAGGTGATGTTCGTCAAATACGCTTCAGCCTATGTCGTGCTGCCGGGCGGGTTCGGCACCCTGGATGAGCTGGCCGAGATCTTGACACTGGTCCAGACCGGTAAGACGCGGAAGATCCCGATCATCCTGGTCGGAAGCGACTTTTGGCGTGGTTTGATCGAGTGGTTCAAGAGTACCTTGGTCGGCGAAGCCACCATTGACGCTGCGGATATTGCCCTGTTCGAGGTAGTAGACCATCCGCGCGAGGTGGTCGATGCGATCTTCCGGCATTACGAACACCGCGGGTTCGCGCTCTCGGCGGAAGAGCAAGAAATGCTCATGCACTTATGAGGCGCACGCAATGCGCTCACAGCGAGCGCAAGCCGCGAGCAAGTAGATGTAGGGTGCGTTAGGCGTGCTTTTTACGCCGTAACGCACCGATCCGGCGCGCGGAGCGTGTCACCTTTAACGTATTAGCGGGTACCTGCGCCGCGTGTGCTACAATCCGCCGAGCGCAGACGCAGACGGCACTCAGCGCTAGAACGCGAGGAATATGCATCGAATGAGGCTACTGGCCTTGGGAATTTTTTACGCGGCGCAAGTCAGCGCCGCGGAACCCGGTGTGCCTGCGAATTTGGAACCGCTGCCGGAAGCCGCCCCGGCCCCTCCCGAGCCGGTTCAAAGCGGCGAATCCCTGGAGCCGGACATTCGAATCATCCAAAAGAAAGACGCAATCATCGAGGAATATCGCGTTAACGGAAATCTTTACATGGTCAAGGTCATTCCCGCCGTGGGTAAACCCTATTACTTGCTCGACCAAGACGGCGATGGGCGCATGGAAACCAATATGAGCGAGATCTATTCCGATTTCGTGGTACCGCAGTGGGTGCTCTTCAGTTGGTAAGGATAGACAGCCCCAGGCCCAAAGCCCGCCGGCCTGGTGTCTTGGACTAGCTCAGCAAGCGCATGGCGGTTCCTCGGCCCTTAAACATTCAATCCTACATGCAGGACATCGGGCGCCGCGCGCGCGCTGCGTCCTTCGCGATGGCCCGTGCCGCGACGGCGCTTAAGAACACGGCCTTGACCGGCATCGCCGAAACGATTGATCGCAACCAGCAAGCGCTGCTCGAGGCCAACGGGCGCGATCTGGCGGCCGGCGCCGGGTTGGACGCCACATTGCTCGATCGCTTGGAGCTCAACCCGGCGCGAGTGCGGGCGATGGCGGCCGGGTTGCGCGAAATCGCCGCGCTGCCCGATCCGGTGGGCGAGATCACCGGCTTGCAATACCGCCCCTCGGGGATTCAGGTCGGGCGCATGCGGGTGCCGCTGGGCGTCATCGGTATCATCTATGAGTCGCGTCCGAACGTGACCGCCGACGTCGCGGGTCTGACCCTGAAATCTGGGAACGCCGTGATCCTGCGCGGCGGTTCCGAGGCCTTGCACTCGAACCAGGCCATCGCATCCTGCGTCCACGAGGGATTGGCCGCCGCTGGGCTGCCGCGCGATGCCGCTCAGCTCGTCGAGACCACGGACCGCGCCGCGGTCGGCGAGCTCCTGCGCATGAAGGACTTCGTTGATGTGATCGTGCCGCGCGGGGGTAAGGGACTCGTCGCGCGCGTGAGCGAAGAGGCGCGGGTTCCCGTGATCAAACACCTCGATGGGGTGTGTCACGTCTACATCGACGAGCGCGCCGATCTCGACAAGGCGGTCGCCGTGGCCTTCAACGCCAAGACTCAGCGCTACGGCACCTGCAACGCCATGGAAACCTTGCTCGTGGCCGAAGCGGTGGCGCCGGCCGCCCTCGGGCGTTTGGGCCCGATGTACCGGGAGAAAGGCGTGGAGCTGAGGGGTTGCCCGATCACCTGTCGCCTGTTGCCCTATGCCGTCCCGGCCGCCGAGGATGATTGGTATGCGGAGTACCTGGCCCCGATCCTTGCGGTGCGCGTGGTGCGCGATCTCGACCAGGCGATGGACCACATCCGCCGCTACGGCTCCCAGCATAGCGACGCCATCGTGACCGAGGATCTCACCCGCGCCCGCCGGTTCCTTACCGAGGTCGATTCCAGCTCCGTGATGGTGAACGCCTCGACCCGTCTCTCCGATGGCTACGAATACGGGCTCGGTGCCGAAGTCGGGATCAGCACCGATAAACTCCACGCCCGCGGGCCGGTGGGCCTCGAAGGACTCACCTCGCAGAAATTTGTCGTGATCGGAGACGGCCAGGTTCGCACATAACCGCGGATGACGGCCGTAGGCATCCTCGGAGGCACGTTCGATCCCATCCATCATGGCCACCTGCGCTTGGCGCTGGAGATGGCGGCCGCGCTCGAACTCGCGGCCGTACGCTTGCTGCCCTTGCATGCCCCGCCGCACCGAGAGCCGCCGATCGCCCGCCCCGAGCTGCGCCTGCGGATGATCCTGGCTGCGACCGAGGATCAAGAAACCCTGCTCGCCGATGACCGGGAGATCAAGCGCCAGGGGATCTCCTATACCGTGGATACACTCGCCGAGCTCCGCCGCGAGCACGCCGAGGTTCCGCTGTGCCTGATCCTCGGGATGGACGCATTCCTGAGTCTGCCCACCTGGCGCCACTGGGAGCAGATCATCGAGCTTGCCCATATCGCCGTTGCACATCGCCACGACGCCGTCCCTTCGACCCCTGCCGTATTATCCGAATACTTGGACCGGCACCGAACCGATGATCCCAAGGACCTGCATCGGGCTCGCGCCGGGCGCGTCTACTTCGCCGCGATCCCGGTGCTCGAGATCTCCGCCTCCGGCATTCGTAAACGCATCGCCGCCGGAGGTAATGTGCATTTTTTGCTACCGGAACCGGTGCTGCAATTGATCCACCGCTACGGTCTTTACAGAACCGCTAACTCACTATGAATCCCCAACAACTAGCCGATCTCGTAACCACGGCGTTAGCAGACATCAAAGCGTTTGATATCGAGGTGCTCGACGTACACGAGATGACCAGCATCACCGATTTCATGGTGATCGCCAGCGGCCGCTCGAACCGCCAGGTCAAAGCCATGGCCGGCAAGGTCGTAGAGGCGGCGCGCGCCGCGGGAATCAAACCCCTCGGAATCGAGGGCGAGGGCCAAGCTGAATGGGTCTTGGTCGATCTCGGCGATGTGGTCGTACACGCGATGCAACCCGCGACCCGGGACTTCTATCAGTTGGAAAAACTCTGGAGCCCGGTCGAAGAGAACCGCAAGCATCTCCCGGATGCTCATCCCGCGGTTCCCTGATCATCCATGGCGTGGGCGGCTTTGGCTTCTCCATGCGCATCCACCTCCTGAGTGTCACGCATCGCGTACCGGCGTGGGTGAAAGCCGCGTTCGAAGAATATGCGATGCGACTCCCGCCGAGTTGCCGGCTCGGGCTGGTCGAGATCAGAGCGGCGCGCCGCCCG
>JBOIDH010000151.1:0-5912 GCA_050740495.1 Gammaproteobacteria bacterium
GCGCTTACATGTTAAACGCCCCATCAGAGCGTGAACCAGCCGCGCGCCTGCTCAGGCTCGTTGAAGAGCTTGCCGCGGAGATCCGCGCCCATCCCTCCGGGCGGCGTGCCTTCACGCTCGACAGCGCCCTCGATCGTGACGTCGGCCTCGATAGTTTGGCGCGCGTGGAGCTGTTCGCGCGTATGGAACGCGAGTTCGGCGCCGCGTTTTCAGAGCGCCTGTTCAGCGAGGTCCAGACGATTCACGATCTGCTGTTGGCGTTGTCCGATCAGCACCCGGCGAGCGAGCCAACCGAGGATCTTCGAGCACCCCTGGCGGCGCCGTCCCCGTCGCACGCCACGCCGCACGGCGCCCGAACGCTTACCGAGGCGCTCGCATGGCATGCGGCCATCCATCCCGATCGCAAGCACATCACGCTCCTCGGGCAAACCGGCGATGAAGAGATCCTCACCTACGGTGATCTCTACGCGGAAGCCAAGGCGATCGGCGGGAGCCTGCAACGGCGAGGGTTGCAACCGCGCGAGGCCGTGGTCCTCATGCTCCCTACGGACCGCGACTATTTTCGGCTCTTCATGGGTGTGCTCCTCGCCGGCGGGATCCCAGTGCCCGTCTACCCCCCTACCCGTCAGAGTCAGCTCGATGATCACGCGCGGCGCTATCGTGCGATTCTGCGCAACTGCCGAGCCGCCGCGCTCGTCACGGTCCCCGAAGGACGTGCGCTCGCGCTGTTGTTTAAGGCGCAAACCGATACCCTGCGCTTCATCGCGACCGCCGCTGAGCTTTACCTGGCCGCGGACGGCATCGATATCCCCGCCATTCATGCCGGCGACACGGCGTTTCTTCAGTACACCTCGGGCAGCACGGGGGTTCCAAAAGGCGTGTTGCTTACCCATGGGAATCTTCTTGCGAATATACGGGCCGCGGGCGCAGCCCTACGGGCACAACCGAGCGACGTCTTCGTCAGTTGGTTACCGCTTTATCATGATATGGGGCTCATCGGTGCGTGGTTCGGTACCTTGTATCATGCGACCCCCCTCGTCATCATGTCACCCTTGAGCTTTCTCGCGCGCCCCCAGCGCTGGCTTTGGGCCATTCATCGCTACCGGGGAACCCTCTCGGCGGCGCCGAACTTCGCCTATGATCTGTGCGCGCGCCGTATCAATGATGCGGACCTCGAGGGCTTGGATCTAAGCTCCTGGCGTGCGGCCTTGAACGGAGCGGAACCGGTCAACGCAGCCACCCTGCGGCGCTTCAACGCACGTTTCAGCCGTTACGGATTTCGCCCGGAAACCATGGCGCCGGTCTACGGTCTTGCAGAGGCCTCGCTCGCGCTCACGATGCCGCCGCTCGATCGCGGCCCGCTCATCGATCGAATCGATCGCAAAGCCTTCGCGGAGCGCGGGATCGCCATCCCGGCCGCGGCGACCGATCCGGGGGCGATCGAGTTTGTCGCCTGCGGCCAGCCGATCTCCGGGCACGAAGTCCGGATCGCCGATGAGGGCGGCCGCGAGCTGCCCGATCGCCATCAAGGCCATCTGCAGTTTCGCGGTCCCTCGGCGACCCGAGGTTATTATCGAAACGCCGATGCCACCCGCGATCTCGTCAAGGGTGAGTGGCTCGATCCCGGCGATCTTGCCTACATCGCGGAGGGCGACATCTACATCACCGGCCGCACCAAGGATCTCGTGATCCGCGCGGGGCGAAATATCCATCCACATGAATTGGAAGATGCCATCGGGCATGTCCACGGCGTGCGCAAGGATCGGATCGCGGTCTTCGGTAGCCCGGATCTGCACACCGGAACCGAACGGCTGATCGTGGTAGCCGAGTCACGCGAATCGCGCCCCGATAAACGCGAGCAGATCCTGGCCCGAATCAACGAAATCGCGACCGATCTCGCCGGCGGTCCACCTGACACCGTGGTATTAGCGCCGCCCGGCACCGTACTCAGAACCTCAAGTGGCAAGATCCGGCGCAGCGCCAGCCGCGATCTTTATGAACGCGGGCAGATCGGCCAGCGTTCACCACCTCTATGGCGGCAACTGGTGCGGCTTGTCTCAGCCAGCGTTGCGCCGCTCATCAAACGTTTTGGCAACGCGCTGCGCGCGCATGCCTACGGGGTCTATGCGTGGACCGTGATCGGACTCATCACACCCCTGGTGTGGATGGCCGTCGTGCTGCTGCCGCGCCTCGAATGGCGCTGGGGAGCCGCAAGCGCCACCGCGCGCTTCCTCGCCCGTGCAGTCCGCATCCCCTGTACGCTCCAAGGCGTGGAAAACTTACCGCCCGTGGACCAGCCGACAGTCTTCATCGCGAATCACGCAAGCTATTTAGACTCGTACTTTCTGGTGGGCTATCTGCCGCGCATCCCGAGCTTCGTGGCGAAGGCCGAGTTAGCGCGACAGTTTACAGCGCGCGTGTTTCTATCGCGGCTCGCGACCGAGTTCGTGGAACGCTTTGATAAAGAAAAGGGCTTGGCCGACGCGCGTAGGATCGCCGGCGCCCTGCGCCGTGGCGGCTCACTGCTGTTCTTCCCGGAGGGCACCTTCAGCCGCGTTCCGGGACTGCTCCCATTCCACATGGGCGCCTTCATCGCGGCCGCCGAGACGGCGACGCCGGTCGTCCCAATCGCCATTCAGGGTACGCGTTACATCTTGCGCGCAGGGAACTGGGCGCCTTCCCGCGGCAAGATCACGATCACGATCGGACCCGCGATCGATACCGGCACGCGGGCGGCGGCCAACGGACACGACCTATGGAAGACCGCACTCGAACTGCGCGCCGCCGCACGTGAATTTATCCAGAGTCATTGTCATGAACCCGATCTCAGAGGATGTGAATAAATCCGCTGCGCATCCCGATTGCGGCGTCGCGCGCCTGGTTCAGGCGACTGTTTTCTCATCGCCCGGCGGCTGCGGCGGCCGCTCTTGGGACGGGTTGTCACTTGCTCCGGTTTTCCGTTGCCGCTTCTCTTCTTTTTTCTGTTTCTTAGCCATATCTCTCTGACGCTTCGCGAACGCATAGTTGGGTTTGGGCATTTGTGATCTCTGAGGACTAATGGGGTCGTAGTGGTTTATTCCATTGCAGCGACATGCTTGGGCGGCCGCCCGCGGCCGCCCGCGGTTAAGCGCCATCCTAACCTTTTTCCTGTGGGGATACCAAACAATTTCGAGCCAACGGCGCACGCGAGTCCGGACTGGGCGCATGCCGACGTGATAGCAGGCGCATGCCTCACCCACAAGGTCATTTCCGCAGGCGCCTAATATTTTTGATAGAATACGCCGGCTGGCGTTCCCCCTAGAAATGTATTGAATGGACCACCGTAACGGCACCCGTGAACCCGCGGTGACGGAGACAGCTTCTACGAATCCCCGGGACTTGCCGGCCGCCGATTACCAGAGCGTAGCCATGTTACCGAGCCTCGGAATCATCCGGGTGACGGGTCCCGAGGCGGGGAGTTTCCTCACCGCGCAGTTCACGAACGATGTAGGGGCGCTGCCCGAATCGCGTAGCCAGTTAGGTGCCTGGTGCAATGCGCAAGGCCGTGTTTTGGTGGTGTTTAGATTGCTAAGGCACGAAGCCGCGTATGTGCTCGTGCTGCCCCAAGAGATGATCGGCTCGACACTCGAGCGTCTCAAAAAGTTTGTTCTGCGCGCCAGATTAACGCTCGAGGAGGCGAGCGAGGAGCTGCGGGTTCTCGGCTCTTTCGGCGCGCAGACCCTGGCCGGCGTCGCGGCGCATCTACCGCCCATCCCCGAGCAGGAAAATACGGTCGCGCACCGGGCCGGCGTCTCGGTCATCCGGGTACCAGGCGTCCTGCCGCGTTGGCTCATCATCGGCACGAACGAGTCCCTCGCCGCCCTGCGCGCCAAAGTGCCGGCGGCGGACGTCCCGGACACCGCGTGGCGGCTACAGGACATCCTCGCCGGAATTCCCATGGTGGACGCGGCGACCACGGAAGCCTTTCTACCCCAGATGCTGAACCTGGATGCGCTGGGAGGACTGAGCTTCACCAAGGGCTGTTATCCCGGGCAAGAGGTGATCGCGAGACTCCAGTACCGAGGCCAACTCAAGCGCAGGATGTACCTCGCGCTGGTCGAGGACGCGGCCGCCCCCCGCGCAGGCGATCGTGTCTATTCCCGCGCTCACCTTGGCTCGCAACCCGCCGGACAAATCGTCTCCGCCGCACCCCGGGACAGCAGGTGTTTCGCGCTGCTTGCCGTGGTCGATAACGACTCTGCACACACCGGGAGCATCCATCTGCAGGACCCCGACGGACCCCCGCTCGTTTTTCAGCCGCTGCCCTACCCGATCGATGAAACCGGTGATCTCTCATCCCGCCTAACGTCGCCTCAAGGTCAATGACGAGTTTTGAGCCGGCGTGGTGGCTACCGGGGCCGCATGCTCAGACCCTTTGGGGCCCCTTGTGCCGTGGGGCCGTCAAGCTGGCCTTGCGGCGCGAACGGCTGGAGATCCCCGATGGGGATTTTATCGATCTGGACTGGCACGATCAGGGCGCTGGACCCATCGTCGTGATCCTCCACGGACTCGAAGGCTCGGGCCAGTCCCGTTATGCCCAGGGGTTACTGGGCGCGCTGGGGGCGCGCGGATGGCGCGCTGTAGTCATGCATTTCCGCGGTTGCAGCGGGCTCAATAACCGCCTTGCGCGCAGCTACCATTCGGGCGACACGGGGGACTTCAGTTATCTCGTCACCACGCTACGACATCGCTATCGCGGCGCCCGTCTCGCCGCCGTCGGTTTTTCCCTCGGGGGGAACGTGCTCTTAAAATTCCTCGGCGAGGCGCAAAACCGAGCGCCGCTCGCGGCGGCCGTCGCGGTCTCGGTGCCGTTCCAGCTCGACAACGCGGCCGAGCGGCTCCAGCGCGGCTTTTCGCGCGCCTACCAATGGTGGTTACTACGAAGCCTGCGGGCCAAGACCAGGAATAAATTTACCCGCCTGCCGAGCCCGATCGATCTTAAGCGTCTGGATAAGCTACGGTCGTTCTGGAGCTTCGATCACGAAGTCACCGCGCCTCTCCACGGTTTTACAGGCGTGGACGACTACTATGCGCGCAGCAGCAGCCGTCAGTATCTCCCGGGAATCACGGTGCCCACGCTCATCGTCCATGCCCGCGACGATCCCTTCATGACCCCGGCCGCCATTCCCGGCGCCAATGAATTATCATCGAGCACACACTTGGAGCTCACCGCGCACGGGGGGCATAACGGATTCGTCGCCGGCGCCTTCCCCGGCCGTCATTACTATTGGCTGGATCGCCGTATTCCGGAATTTCTCGCGCCTTACCTCGTTGCGGGAGACTGCCCTCTACATTAAAACTACCCTGGACAGGTGTCTCAACTTATATTGGCACAGAAGGTTGCCAGCTAACAGGCCCAGTCGTATCTTCCCTTTTGAAGAAAAAGGCCTTTTAAAATCCCTATTCCCCAAGTATTTCGATCCTGGCCCCTTTGGCTGCTTCCGAGTTCGGCGCCGGCTTCGAGGAGCCGGGTTGCAGTGGCGGAGATCGCCTACCGGGACAGACGGATCTGGGCATGGACCCCTTCGCGCTTTTGCAGAAGGGCGATCACCTCGAAGAGGTTACGGGCCTGCGGGTTGCCCTTGGGCCCCAGCATCCGCATCAGGCTCTTGGGCGGCCGCCCGGTCTCCTCGCCCAGGGCCTCGAAGCCGATCGTGGCGTTGATGTAATCGCGCAGTACGGCCTTGCCGGTCTCGGCATCGCCCGACAAAAAGCATTCCAGGGCCTCGGTCAACAGCGCGCCGCGGAAGGCCTCGTCGGTCTCCGCCCGCACCTTGATGGTGTCTTTGAAATCCCGTGTCAGTGCCATAGCTCCACTTTCTTTCGGGCCTTATAGTCTCCAGTGCGCGCCGGGATGGTGTCTCATCCCGGGG
>JBOIDH010000152.1:0-5866 GCA_050740495.1 Gammaproteobacteria bacterium
CGAGCAAGCGTCCCAGTTGCGTTCGGATTTCGTTTGCTACCGCTGCGGGAGCAGCCGTAGCGTCGACCACGCGGATCCGTTCTGGCGCACGCTGGGCGAGATCCAGGTAGGCCTGTCTGACGGCCTCAAAGAATCCGGCCGCCTCCGATTCGAACCGGTCAGGCATTCCATCTCGCCGCCGCGCGCGGTTCAGGGCCAGGGATACGGGCACATCCAGTAACAGGGTAAGGTCCGGCCGTAAGGCTCCTTGAACCAGCTCCTCCAACACCGCGATGCGCGCCCACGGCACCTTGCGGCCACCTCCCTGATAAGCATAGGAGGCCTCCGTAAAGCGGTCGCTGACCACGCATTGGCCGCTCGCAAGTGCGGGTTTTATGAGCTTATTCACATGCTCGGCGCGCGCCGCGAACATCAAAAGTAGCTCAGTCTCAGGTTCCATCGGCGCCGCCGAGCGCTTGAGCAATACGTTTCGGATCGCCTCACCGACGACCGTTCCGCCCGGTTCACGTGTTTCGAGTACGATTCGGCCCTGCCCACGGAGGTAAGCCGCGACGGTTTTGACCTGGGTCGATTTTCCCGCGCCTTCGATGCCTTCAAGGGTGACGAAGAGCCCCCGGTTGCTACGCGGCGCGGTGGCGGTCATCGCGCATCTTTTCGACCGGCGATCTGATACCGAGCGATGGCTTGTTCATGATCCTCGAAGGTACCCGAGAAATGATGGTGACCGTCTCCCTTGGCGACAAAATATAGCGCGGCGCCGGCCGCGGGATGCAACACGGCGCGAATGGATTCGGCCCCAGGCAAGGCGATCGGCGTCGGTGTCAGCCCGGCATTGCGGTAGGTGTTGTAGGGGCTATCAATGCTCAGATGACTACGTTTCAAATCGCCGGCAAAGGCGTCACCCACGGCGTAGATGACCGAGGGATCCGCTTGTAGCGGCATGCCACGCTCCAGGCGCCGCAAGAATACTCCGGCGATTTCCGGGCGTTCCGATGCAATCGACGTTTCTTTCTCGATAATCGAGGCCATGATCAGGACCTCATAGGCGGTTTTGTACGGTAAACCTTTGTCGCGCGCTGACCATTCACGATGCAGCAACTCTTCCATGCGCCGATAGGCGCGCTGCAATAGTTCGGAGTCCGACGTACCCGCCGTGAAATAATAGGTATCCGGGAAGAACAAACCCTCGGGATCCCGGCCCGCAAACCCGAGGCGTTCCATGATCCGCCGGCGATCGAGGCCCGCGAGTGTCTGCAACACTTTGGGATGCTCCGTGAGCGCGCCGCGGACCCTATCGAAGGTCCAGCCTTCAATCAGTGTGACTTTGTGCTGGATGACGCGGCCGTTGACAAGATCGTCGAAAAGCCCGCGCGGCGTCATACCGGGCATAACCCAATACTCTCCCGTCTGGACGTTTCTAGCCTTACCGGAGGATCGCGCCATCCACGCGAAGTAATGGGAGGACGACAGGACTTTCATGGAATCCAAATCTTTCCCAATCGATTCAACGGTGGCTCCCGGGACAACGGTATATTCGATCGGTTTGCCGACCACGAAAATAGCGCGATCGGACCACGCCGACAGGTCGCGCCAGTATCCCAGCGCAACGATGCCCAGCGCGGCAATACCGAGAACGATAAGTTTGATTGCTGTCGAAGGCATCGCTGTGTGAAGTCTAATCAATGTGTGTCTCATGGGATAGGGCGATTTCCCGTACTAGATTTCCGACCTCGAAGAGGCGCTTGCGGCGCGCGATGACCTGTGCGATAGGCCAAATCCCGATCACGCTATTGCAGACAAACGCATGGTCGGCGCACCACAATTCGTTTAAGCGCATGGCTTTGACGCGCGTCTCGACACCGAGCCGCTTTGCCGCCTCGAGGATCACGCCGCGCATGATGCCGCATACCCCCGCCACAGAGAGATCCGGGGTGAAGAGTTCTCCGCCTCGCACCAGAAATACATTGGACATCGTGCCTTCCGTTAGAAAACCGGCCGTATCCAGCATCAGGCCTTCTGCAATTGCAGGGTCATCCCACTCGCTACGGGCCAGGACCTGTTCCAAGCGATTAAGATGCTTGACACCGGCCAGGCCCCGGTTGCGTGCGAGGCGCGTCGTGCAGAGGCGGACCGTGATCCCGCGTTGCCAATAATGCTTCGGATATTCTGGCCACGCGTAAAGTGCCCAGATTCGCGTGGGCATGGCAGGAATAGCGGCGCGATAACCGCGCGTACCGATTCCCCGCGTTAGTATTAGCTTTAAAACCCCGCGTTGCACGCCATTGCGGCATCCGTGTGCCTCCTTTAGAAGCAAGGGCTCCTCGGGCCGCGGAAAGCCTAAACGCTCGCAGCCCAGGGCCAGGCGTTCGTAATGCCGGTCCCAATAGCTGAGCGTGCCGTTGACGATCGCCAGCGTTTCGAACAGACCGTCGCCATAGTGAAGGCCGCGATCGGACGCGTTAACGCAAGCATCCGGTAGCCCGTTGACGAGGATCGCCAGCGGGTCCGGGGACACTGCTTGTTCGTTCAACGATTATCCGTCCCCAGGGCGAACGTGCGGTTTACTAAAGAAACTTGTCTCCGAACAAAGCTTAGAACGCACCCGCGGGCGAATCACACCTTACGAAAAACGAGGGTCCCGTTGGTGCCTCCGAATCCAAACGAATTCGAGAGCACAGTCGTCATCCTCATCGCTCGCGCCTCATTCGGAACGTAGTCCAGATCACACTCGGGATCCGGGGTAAACAGGTTAATCGTAGGCGGTGCCACTTGATCGCGAAGCGCCAGAATGGAGAAGATCGCCTCCACCCCTCCCGCGGCGCCTAACATGTGCCCCACCATCGACTTCGTGGAGCTGACAGCGAGTTTGTAGGCGTGATCTTTGAACACCAATTTGACCGCGTCCGTTTCGGCCTTATCCCCAGCCGGCGTGGAGGTGCCGTGGGCGTTGATATAATCGATTTCGTTCGAGTCGATAGCCGCATCCCTAAGGGCGAGCTGCATGCAGCGCGCCGCACCCTGCCCTCCGGGAGAAGGGGCAGTCATGTGATAGGCATCGGCATTGATGCCATACCCGGCGATCTCGGCGTAAATTCGGGCCCCACGCCTCTTTGCATGTTCGTACTCTTCAAGCACGATCACGCCGGCCCCATCGCTCAGTACGAAACCATCTCGGTCGCGGTCCCAGGGGCGGCTCGCGGTTTGCGGATCGTCGTTGCGGGTCGATAATGCCCGGGCCGAGCAGAATCCCCCGAGTCCCGTAGGCGTCGTCGCCATTTCCGCGCCTCCCGCCACCATCACATCGGCATCCCCGCGTTCGATGATCCTGGCGGCATCGCCAATACAATGCGTGCCCGTGGAGCATGCCGTGACAATCGCGAAGTTCGGTCCTCGCAACCCGAATTTAATCGACAAGTTACCGGCGATCATATTGATGATGTTGCTCGGGATATAAAAGGGTGAAATCTTCTTCGGCCCTTCGTCCTCGATGATCAGCCGGCCCTGCTCTATTCCCCACAAGCCACCGATTCCGGCGCCGATCGCGACGCCAATGCGATCGGCGTTTTCTTCCCGTACCTCGACGCCGCTATCCTGAAACGCTTGGATCCCCGCCGCGAGGCCATAGTGCATGAAGGGGTCCATCTTTTTCACATCCTTGGGCGAAACGTAGTCCGTCACTCTGAAATCGTTGATGGTCCCGCCGAATCGCGTCGGAAAATTAGACACGTCGAAATGCGAAAGGGGTCTGATACCGCTCTTGCCCGCGAGAATGTTATCCCAGGCGGCTTTGACGGTATTACCCACTGGACAGATGACACCCAATCCAGTTACCGCGATTCGACGTCTAATCACTTTCTTTCACCCTTTTCGGTCCTCATAGAAAAGCCAAAGGCCGCGATATGAGAATCAATCACGCGGCCTTCTAGCCGAGCATTATCGGTAAGGCGTTAAGCTACATGCCGAGTCACGTAATCAATGGCTTGTTGTACAGTAGTAATTTTTTCCGCTTCCTCGTCCGGGATCTCGGTCTTGAATTCTTCTTCCAGCGCCATCACCAGTTCTACCGTGTCAAGTGAGTCCGCTCCCAGATCGTCGACGAACGATGCTTCGTTGGTGACTTCTTCCTCTTTGACACCGAGTTGTTCCACAACGATCTGCTTGACGCGCTCTTGTATATTACTCATAGCAAGGATTTCCTCCCCTTGGATAAACCGTTGACCAACGGTGGATGTTAGTTTAGTAGAAATGAGACAACTTGCAACTAAGGTTAATGTTATTTGTAAATATTATTGAATATCATTATATAACTAATAAGGTTTATTTACTTATCCCATGTACATTCCACCGTTGATATGCAGTGTTTGTCCGGTAATGTAACCCGCCTCCGGTGAAGCGAGAAATGCCACCGCGTCAGCCACCTCCGTCACGCTTCCTAAACGCTGGAGCGGAATGCCGCTCAGCAAGCTCGCTCGCTGTTCCGCGGACAAGGCCTGGGTCATATCGGTGTCGATAAAACCCGGCGCCACGGCATTTACGGTGATCCCCCGCGATGCCACTTCGCGCGCCAGCGCCTTGGTAAACCCGATGATTCCCGCTTTGGCCGCCGCATAGTTGCATTGGCCCGGATTGCCGGTGACCCCCACGACCGAGGTGATGTTGATGATCCGGCCACAACGCGCCTTCATCATCCCGCGCAAACATGCTTTTGAGAGCCGATACGCGGAGCTCAAGTTGACCTCGAGCGTCGCGTACCATTCTTCATCCTTCATGCGCAGGAGTAAATTGTCACGCGAAATCCCGGCATTATTCACCAGTATTGTCGGTACACACTCACTCTTCGCTAGCTCGGCCATCATCGCCTGAATGCTTTCGGGTTTGCCCACGTCCAATAGTAATGCTTTGCCTGTTAGCTTATTATTGTTCAATGCCTTATAGATCTTTTCTAATCCCTGCTCATAGGTTGCGGTCCCGATGACATAGGCCCCACGGCGGCCGAGACTCAAGGTGATGGCCTGACCGATCCCACGACTTGCGCCCGTGACAAGCGCAACCTGCATGTGCATGTCCGAAGTCATCGTAAAAGTATTCGCCTGAACTGAGAGCTAATGAACAAATCTAACCACACTCGTCTTTTCTCCCTCTCCCACAGGGAGAGGGTTGGGGTGAGGGGATCGGAATAATCACGCGTGTGTTTGATTTGATTCCCCTCATCCTAACCTTCTCCCTGAGGGAGAAGGGACTATCCGATGCGTCGAAGTCGGTCTGTATAACTTGGTTGCGTACTACTGCTAGGATTTCTTCACAAGCTCTGAGTCGCGTGACGAGTGACTAGGCTAGGGACACCCAATATAAGCGTTAGTATTTCAATAACGTTGCGCCCCAGGTAAAACCGCCGCCAAAGGCCTCCAATAGCAGTGTCTCGCCCCGTTTAATCCGGCCGTCGCGCACCGCGGTATCGAGCGCCAGCGGAACCGAGGCGGCGGAGGTATTGGCGTGTTCATCCACCGTCATGACCACGCGGCTTAATGGGAGTCGAAGCTTCTTTGCGGTGGCTACGATGATGCGCGCATTCGCCTGATGGGGTACCAACCAATCGATGTCCCCGGGCCGTAAGTTATTGGCTTCCAAGGCCTCATCCACGATTCGGTCGAGCGCTTTGACCGCCGCCTTGAAGACTTCGGCGCCTTGCATCTTAACGTAGGCCTCGCCATTGGCGAGGTGTTTAAAACCTTGAGATATGCCCGCGGGGACATGCAGTAAATGCTCGAAACGCCCATCCGAGTGTAAATGCGAGCTGAGAACGCCGGGATCCTCACCGGCCTCGATCACCACCGCCCCGGCGCCGTCGCCGAACAACACGCAGGTG
>JBOIDH010000153.1:0-5791 GCA_050740495.1 Gammaproteobacteria bacterium
CCACAGCGGCCAGCGGCGCAGCCGGCACCGCCCCTACCAGTGGCACCGCTGCAGGAGGTGCCGCCGCAGAAGGTGCTGCTGTTGCACCGCTAGCGCCCGAGGGGGTTACACTGTTCGCCGGGAGTATCAGGTCCATAAGAGCCAAGGCAAAAGTCCGAGCTGGGATGTACGAAGGCAAGTTGGTCTTGTCATTGGGGTTATATGCACCCCTGTACAAGCCAAACACGAGCGGATGCTTATAGAATTCCTCGGTGTGCCCCTTGAGCAATTCGCGAATCCCTTCTTCCAAATTTTTGGATCTCCATTTAAGACGAGACTCGATCATCTCTTTGAGAGCGGCGCAAACCAGACTCAGCAGAAGGTAGACCAGGATCAGGCCAATCGCGACGTCGAGAACCGCGGAGAAAGACATCAGAACTCTCCAAACCGCAAGGGCTGAGAAGTAAATGCCCCGCAAGCATAGGCCAACTGGCTCCCGCAAAACAAGTAGCAGCCTCTTCCAATGCTAGAGGAGTCTGAGGAGGGCTTAATTTCTAATGGAAGATGAGTCTGAAGTTAAGCGGCGAGTGTTCATGATGGCCGAGGGGATTCGAACCGAGGGGGAGTTATCAACCGCAACATCAGTTTGCCTCGCCTTTGTTTCCGGACTTACGCCTACCCCTCGACGAAGTTTTCCGGGCGGAATTACCCGGGCCGTTCCAACCCCGCTAGGGCATCGGCGCACTTTGTAAAGGCAGTGTACTGTCGATGCAGGTTTTACCAAGCTAACCCAGCCGATCCAACGCAGCGATTTCCTCTGGAGCCAGCCGAACCTCCACGGATTTCAAGCTATCTAGAATACTCTTCGGCTTGCTGGCGCCCGGGATCGGTAAAATATGTTGCCCCTTATGCAGGAACCAGGCGAGGGCGATCTGATACGCCGAGGCGCTGTATTTTTCCCCAAGCCTCGTCAGCATCGGTTCATCGCGTAACCGCACATGTCGAAAGTGGCCTCCGACCGGGCTATGAGGAATATAGGCGACGCCCTTCGCGTGGCAAAGCGCCACCATGCCGTTCTTAAAATCCGTCTGTTCGAGCACGTTGCAGCGGTTTTGTACCGAGGCGATCGGCTCTATCGCCAAGGCCTGTTCCAACTGGCGCGGGGTGATGTTGGACAACCCGATATGCAGGATCTTCCCCTCTTCTTTGAGCCGTATGAGCTCCGCGAGCGATTCCGCGAGATCGACCGCGGGATCGACCGCGTGGAGTTGATAAAGCGTGATGGCGCCGGTGTTAAGATCCCGCAGACTTTTTTCGCACGAGGCCCGCAGCGATGCGGGGTGGCCGTCGGTGGTCCACTCGCCTTTGGGGCGGCGCAGCCCGCCCTTGGTGGCGACGGTGACGCCGCCTCGCTCGCCGAGGCGCTCCAATGCCTTCGCGATCAATTGCTCGTTGTGACCGATATCGGCGTCATCGAGACAGTAGACATTAGCGGTATCGATAAAGTCACCGCCCGCCTCGACAAAGGCCTTGATCACCTCGAAGGCTTGAGCCTCCCCGGGCCGGCCGGCAATCGACAAGGGCATGGCCCCAAGCCCAATCGGGTAAACGCCGATGCCCGTGCCGTTGATTTCCCGCCGCAGCGTATCCATAGTGCCCCTCCATCCGTAGTATAAGACTGATCCTGATGAACGGCCACCGGCCCGCGATCCGCGCCTAGCCCGAATTGGGGGTGGGGTTCACTTGTACTTGAGCTTGATCTCCGCGGCACTCAAATACCACGCCTCCTGTGCCAAATCGGCTTGAGTCAGGGGATTTTGTTCCAACCATCCCGGCGCGAAACGCAGCTTCACGACCCCGGCGTCTCCTTCCAGTGTGATTGCCGCGAGCGGCGCATCGGTTCGGTTCCGGTGCAGCGTGACGGCCAGCCGTAATAGCACGCACAGGTATAAGGCCGGGTGCCGCACCGTGTCGGCAAGGTTCTGAAGCTCGCCGAGCGGTAGCTTACGCCGGTGCCCGCGGATCAACACGGCGAGCATTTCCTGCTCACCCTGGAAGAAACCGGGCAGGTCCATGTTTCTGACCAGATAGTCCCCATGCTTGTGGTATTGACTGTGGGAGATGGCGAGGCCGATTTCGTGCAATCGCGCCGCCCAACCTAAGACCTGGCCGTGCTCCTCCCGCTCGATCCCCCAGGCGCCGGGCGCTTGTTCGAGTAAGGTCCGTGCCGTCGCCGCCACGCGCGCCGCCTGCGGCTCGTCGACTTGATAGCGGCGCATGAGCTCGGCGACGGTGGCCGCGCGCACATCCTCCTCTTCGATGCGGCCCAAAAGGTCGTACAGCAGGCCTTCGCGCAAGGCGCCGCTCGACGCCTGCATGCGCTCGACGCCCAAGGATTGGAAAATCGCCCCGAGGATCGCCACACCGCCCGCGAAAACCGGGGCGCGGTCGCTTTGCAGCCCGTCGAACGCCAGCTTATCGATGCGGCCCGCCGCGATCATTGCTTTACGAAGCTTGCGCAAGGCGCCCGCAGTGATGCCATTTTGAGTCCATCCTTGATGGCGCACGATTTCCTGCGCCGCGAGCACGGTGCCCGACGCCCCGATGGCGGACTCCCAGCCGACGCGCCGAAACGGGGAGGAGATCGGCTCGAGCTCCTGCAACGCGAATAGCTCGGCCTTCTCCATGCTGGCGTCGTCGATTATCCCCTCTTCAAAAAAACGCCGGCTCATCTCCACGCATCCCATGTACAGGCTCTCCATGTGGGCGGGCTTGAACTGCTGGCCGAGGATGAGCTCCGTGCTCCCGCCCCCGATATCAACGACCAAGCGCCGCTCGGCGCTGTCCTCGAGGCTGTGCGATACGCCGAGGTAGATCAAGCGCGCCTCCTCGCGGCCGCCGATGATATCGATAGGGTGGCCGAGCGCCTGCCGCGCGCGCCCCAAGAACTCTTTTCGATTGCGGGCCTTGCGCAGCGTGTTGGTCCCGACGGCGCGCACATTGCCCTTGGGGACATCACGCAGGCGCTGTCCGAAACGCTCGAGGGTCTCGAGGGCGCGCGTCATGGCCGCCTCATCGAGACAGTTGCGATCGTCGAGCCCGGCGGCGAGACGCACCATTTCCTTGATGCGATCGACGACCTGCAAGCGCCCGCTGGAAACCTGGGCCACCAGCATATGAAAGCTATTGGAACCGAGGTCCACCGCGGCCACTGGACCCGCGGCTAGTGGCATGTTCTTTCCCCCACGATCGATGCCTCCCCAGAAACCGTAGTTCACTAACACCCCGCTCGCGGCGGGCACACTAGCCATGGGGTTTCCAAAGAGGAGGCGTGCAACGCTCCCCTTTGGTCGCTTGCGGGGCTCCTGCCCCGCGGGCGAATTATCTCGACTCTCATAACCCCGCCGTGATGCCCCCGCCCTGGCTTCGCGATATACTGCGCGGGCGCGGCGGCTTTACCAGCGCCGCGCGCGATGGATGCCGTATTCCACTTGAGGCCCGCATCATGCCAGAGATCGAAATTAAAGACATTCGCCCCGATGAGGCGTTCGAGCTACAGCGCGAAGATCCCAACGCGGTCATTGTCGATGTCCGAACGACCATGGAGTATCAGTACGTCGGCCATCCCGCGGGCGCGCTCCATGTGCCCTGGATGGAGGCGCCCGAGTGGCGCGTATTGCCGGACTTCGCCGAGCGCATCCGCCAGGCGTTACGACACCACGCGCCGGTGGAAGATGTCACGGTGATGACGATTTGCCGCAGCGGCAAGCGCTCGCGCGCCGCCGCCGAGGCGCTGGCGGAGCACGGGTTTAAGCGGCTCTACAATGTCGCGGAGGGATTCGAGGGCGATCTCGACGCCCACAAGCACCGGGGCAGGATCAATGGCTGGCGGCAACGGGGCTTACCTTGGGAGCAAAGCTAATCTTACGCGCACTTTTATGACGAGCGTGTGACCATCTTGAAATCCGTGAGCGACTATCGCATCGAAAAAGACAGCATGGGCGAGGTCCGCGTGCCGGCCTCGGCCCTCTACGGGGCGCAGACACAGCGGGCGTTGGATAACTTCCCGATCAGCGGTATGCCCCTGCCGCGGGCGATCATCCGGGCGCTAGGACTCATCAAAGCAGCCTCGGCCCAAGCGAATCTCGCGCTCGGATTACTGGACGGAAGCATGGCGGAAGCCATTCGCAACGCTGCGCTGGAAGTCGCGGGCGGGCAGCACGATGCGCAGTTTCCCGTCGATATCTTCCAAACCGGCTCCGGCACCAGCTCCAACATGAACGCCAGCGAGGTCATCGCGCGCTTGGCCGGCGGCCGGCTCGGCGCACCCGTGCATGCCAACGATCACGTGAACATGGGCCAGAGCAGTAATGACGTGATCCCGACCGCGATCCATGTCGCGGGCAGCTTGCAAGTCACCGAGGGACTGCTGCCGGCCCTGGCGCATCTCGAAGCTACGATTACCCGGCGCGCCGAGGAGTTGCAAAGCGTCGTCACGACCGGCCGTACGCATCTCATGGATGCGATGCCGGTGACGCTCGGCCAGGAGCTGGGCGGCTGGGCGGCGCAAATTCGCTTGGGTAGAGACAGGCTCGGCGCCGCGCTGGAGCGCTTGCGGGCCTTGGCGCTCGGGGGCTCGGCGGTCGGCACGGGCATTAACGCCCACCCGGAATTCGGCGCGCGCGTCGCGGCGATCCTGGCGGCGCAAACGGGCGTTCCGTTCGTAAGCAAGGACGATTTCTTCGAAGGCTTGAGCTCGCAGGATGCCGCGGTCGAGATGAGCGGACAGTTGAAAACCGTCGCCGTGAGCCTCATGAAAATCGCCAACGATCTGCGCTGGATGAACAGCGGGCCGCTCGCCGGTTTGGCGGAGATCGCCCTGCCCGATCTGCAACCGGGCAGCAGCATCATGCCGGGCAAGGTCAATCCCGTGATCCCCGAGGCGATGTGCATGGTGTGCGCCCAAGTGATCGGCAATGACGTCACGATCACGGTCGCGGGCCAGTCGGGGAATTTTCAACTCAATGTCATGTTACCGGTCATCGCTTATAACCTCTGCCAGAGCATCGAGTTGCTGGGGGCGAGCGCGCGCCTCCTCGCCGATAAAGCGATTCGGGGTTTCTCGGTCAACCACACTCGGTTGAACCAGGCGCTCGAACGCAACCCGATTCTGGTTACGGCCTTGAACGCCGCGATCGGCTACGAGAAGGGCGCTCAGATCGCTAAACAGGCGTACAAGGAAGGTCGCGCAGTGCGCGAGGTGGCGCGCGAGCTCACGGACCTTTCCGAAGATGATCTGGCGCGCTTATTAGATCCCGCGCAACTGACCCAGGGCGGGATCCGAAAGTAAGGCATAAGCCCTTTCGGCGCACCGCGTGCTCCCGCGCCAAGCCTTCTTCCCAGCCACCGCCCAGCGCCTTGCACCGCCGAACGAAGTTTTGGCTAAACGCCCGCTCGCCTTGCGCGAGGTGGGACTGACTGGCTGGAGTCTGGCGTAAACCGGGTCTGTCCAGGCCCAACCCATTTTCTCCTTCCGGCTCGATCGCCACAAGTTGCGGCAGGTGCGCCGGCGCGAGGGCCGCTACTTACTGCGCACCAATCTGTGTGGGCGAGACCCAGAGGATCTCTGGCGGTTCTATATCCAACTCACGGAAGTCGAGGCGGCGTTCAAAAACCTCAAGGACGATCTGCAACTGCGCCCGATCTACCATCAACTCGAGCATCGCATCGAAGCCCACATCTTTGTCGACTTCATGGCCTACTGCCTGCACGTCACCTTGCGAGCGCAACTCAAACCGTTGGCGCCGGGTCT
>JBOIDH010000154.1:0-5756 GCA_050740495.1 Gammaproteobacteria bacterium
TGTTGCTCACTTGCACCAATCTCACCGGCCTGCGAACCGGTAAATGGATCCAGGTTCTCTTCACGCTCACCAAGATCGGGGCCCTCGCCGGTTTGATCGGTTTGGGTTTCCTGGTGGGACAGCATCCCGAAGCCGCCCTGCATACCGCCGATTTCTGGACACCGATCGCGAACGGCGAACCCATCGGATCGGTGGCATTGATTCCGGTCATCGCGACCGCCATGGTCGGCGCCCTCTTCGCCGCCGATGCCTGGAACAACATCACCTTCGCGGCGGGTGAGGTCAAGAACCCCGAACGCAACGTACCGCTCAGCATGGCCTTCGGTGTGGCCCTGGTGATTCTGCTTTACCTTTTGGCCAACATGGTCTATCTCGCCACGCTGCCTCTGGAGGCGATCCAACATGCCGCCGAGGATCGCGTCGGCGTCGCCGCGGCCGAGGTGATCTTGGGAGAACATGCGCAGACGATCATGGCCGTCGCCATCATGATTTCCTGCTTCGGATGCAATAACGGTTTGATCCTGGCCGGGGCGCGCGTGTATTACTCGATGGCCCGCGATGGATTGTTCTTCCAAAGCATCGGCAACTTGAACAGGTATCGTGTCCCTGGGATCGCGTTGATCATACAAGGCATCTGGAGCGCGGTGCTCACTCTGCCGCGCACCTATGACAGCGCGAGCGGCCAATACAGTAATTTATACAGTAATCTGCTCGACTACATTGTGTTTGTGGTCTTGCTGTTCTATATGCTTACCATCGCCGGGGTGTTCGTGCTGCGCCGGCGGCGCGCCGGCGCCGAGCGTGCGGTCCGCGCCTTCGGCTACCCCATCCTGCCGGCGGTCTATATCGGCGTCGCCGGTTGTATCTGTCTCGTCCTGCTGTTCGCCGAGAAGACCCGCCTCAACGCGGGGCTCGGTCTGCTTTTGGTCTTGGCCGGGTTGCCGGTGTACCGGCTGTGGCGCCCCGCGCGCACATAACGCTCCCCGGGCGTTTGGTCATGGCGCTCCCGACGAAAAGCCGCTTGGCGGTGATGCGCAGCTATTTCTCATCTTTTGTGAAAAAAGTCACGGAACTCTTACGCCGCACCCGATATTCTAGGTGCCTAGCGTGCTCTTACGGCAATGCGCTCAGGGACGGGACGGGTAAGAGATCATCGGGCGCTGGGGTGGCAAGGGGGTAGACGTGGCCGGTACGACAATACGGATACATTTATCCATCCTTTGGCTCAACTGTATAAACGGTAAATATCAAAGGTGAAGAATATGCTCAATGTAACTACAAAAGCGCTTTTGGTCCTCATGGGACTTACGTCAATTGGATATACCGCTATCGCCGCGGGGCCGGGTTCGGCAAGAGCCGCGCAAACCCCGGCGATACTCAGCGCCATGGTGGACGCCAACGAGCACACGATGGTCATCTCCGGCCATAATTTCGGCACGGTGCTACCGACCGTAAGACTGGGCGATCGAGTCATGAAGGTCGAAAGCTTTTCTCCGAACCAGGTCATAGTGACCCTGCCGCCCGGGATCCAGCCGGCGACGTATAGCCTCACGGTGACCGCCAATCGCCCTTATCCGTTGACCTCCAACCTGTTTAGCGCGGCCTTATTCGTCACGGCTCAGCGATAAACCGGCAAGTCCGGCGGCGCGTTTGAGCGAGGCGAGCCCAGCGCGGAAGCACGCCGATAGCCGCATTAACGCGAGGAGATCGCGCGGCTCGCGTACCAGGGCGAAGAGCAGGTGCGCAATCCGTGGGCGTCCGAGCTCGTCGATGGCGGCGAATGCCGCGGCCGGGATCGGGGTGGTTTGCGGGTCCACGATGGCGCGCAGGACGGCGAAGGGGATCCCCGCGCGGCGGGCTACCTGGGCGACGGCGGCGCTCTCCATATCGACGGCGAGCGCGCCGGTACGCTCGAATAACCTGCATTTTTCATCCGTGGCGCGGATCGCCTCGGCGGTATGCAACATGGCGCCGGTGTGTACCGTGAGGTGGTGTTCGAGGCGCGCGGCCAAACGGGCGCGCCACGCCGCGTCAACCGGAAACGGCGCGTCTGACACCAGGATGGTGTCGGGAACGATAACATCGCCGGGGCGTAACGCGCTCGCCAACGCGCCGGCCGTGCCCCAACTGAGCAAGGCCCGCGCCCCCTGCGCGACCAGCGTTTCAGCGGCCTGGCGCGCGCGCGCCTGACCGATCCCCGAGACATAGAGCAGCGTATCGCCGATCCGCGTCAGTCCGGGTACGGAGCCCAGCGACTTCGTGATGCAGCGTGCCTCGGCCGGCAGCGCGGTGACGATCCCGAGCGGGGCGGTCTTCAGTCGCGAGTGGGTGGCATTAAGTTGCGGTATTGGGCCATCGCCCACAGCGGGAAGTACTTGGTGTAGCCATGGTATTTCAAATAGAACACGCGCGGAAAACCGGGCGCCGTGAAGCCTTCATCGTGCCAGAGACCGTCCGCGCCTTGGCGCGTGAGCAGGTAATCAATTCCGCGGCGCGCTTCCCCGGAGCTTACCTCGCCGGCCGCCATCAGGCCCAGGAGGGCCCAGGCCGTTTGAAAGCCCGTGCTCGGATGGTATTCGCCGCGCCGGGCCGGGAAGTAGCTGCCGTTGCTTTCGCCCCAGCCGCCGTCGGATTGCTGCGTCGACTTGAGCCATTCGACCGCCCGCCGAAGATAGGCTTGCGAGGGATCTTCACCGGCGATCCGCAAGGCGCTGAGCACCGACCAGGTGCCATAGACATAGTTGCTTCCCCAGCGGCCGAACCAAGAGCCGTCCGCTTCCTGCTCATTCCTTAGGAATCCGATTGCAGCGGCAATGGCGGTTTTATAGCGCGGTTCGCCCGCGAGCGCGAGCAGCGCGATGCAGCGGGCCGTGACGTCGCTGGTCGGCGGGTCGAGAAGCGCGCCGTGATCCGCGAAGGGGATGTGGTTTAAATAGTAACAGGTGTTGTCGGCGTCGAAGGACCCATACCCGCCGTTTTTTGATCGCATCCCATGAATCCAGTCGGCCGCGGCATGAATCGACCACTTGTAACGTTGCGGATCGATCAAGCACATGGCCCAGCCGACCATCGAGGTATCGTCCAGATCCGGATAATGGGGATTGGCGTACTGGAAGGCCCAGCCGCCGCCTTTGAGATCCGGGCGAGTCTCGCGCCAATCCCCGGGCTGGTCGCCGAGTTGCCGTTCTTGCAGCCAGTTCAAGGCGCGGCGGCAAGTAGCGCTCGCGCGCCGGCCGTTCGCCTCGAAGACGGCATGGGCCGCGATGGCCGTATCCCACACGGGTGACACGCAAGGCTGGCAATAAGTCGAGTCCTCGCCGGTGACCAGGAGTTTCTTCAAAGCCTCTTTGGTCTCAGTGCGGTAGGGGTGATCTTTGGGATAACCGAGGAGAACCAGGGACTCGTAGGCATTCACCATCGCGGGGAAGATCCCCCCGAGCCCATCGGTTCCGTTAAGGCGCTCCGTGAACCAGCGCTCGGCGCGCCGAATTGCATGGCTGCGCACCGCCCTCGGGATCACGTGCTCGAGCGCCCGGCCCAGCCGGTCGAGCAGCAGAAACACCCGCCCCAATCGCGTTTTTATACGGAAGTAATCTTGCTCTTCTTCCGGGGGTGTGACAAAGAGATCGCGGATGTCGACAGCGCGCGGGTTCTTCGCCCTGGGCTTGAGGCTGCAGAGAATGAATAGGGGCACCATGACGGTGCGAGACCAATAGGAAACCCTCGAGACATGAAACGGGAACCAGCGCGGCAGCAACATGATCTCGACCGGTATGAACGGCACGGCCCGCCAGGGCACCTGGCCGAATAAAGCCAGCGTGATGCGTGTGAACACATTGCCAGCGGCGGCGCCCCCGTGGGCGAGTATGGCCTCGCGGGCACGCAGCATGTGTGCGGCCTCCGGGGGATCGCCGATGAGCTTTAGCGCGTAATAGGCCTTCACCGAGCAACTGATATCGAAGCCGCCGCCCGCGTAGAGCGGCCAGCCGCCATGCTCGGCCTGATGACTGCGCAAAAACACAGCCATTCGTTGCTCCAACCCGCTATCGATTTCATCCATGAAATGCATCATGAGGACATACTCGGCCGGGATGGTGCAGTCGGCTTCAAGCTCGAACGCCCAATGGCCGTCTTCCTTCTGGAGGCGTTCGAGTCCCGCGCGAGCCCTCTCGACGGCCTGCTCTAAGGGGCCGCGCCCGAGCCCCGCGTCGGGGCGAGCTTCGGCCTCGGTGACTAGGTTTCGTTTCATCATGCCATGCCCCCTTGCACGGCTTCGAGTGTTTCTGACGCCCGTTGATGCGAGCACCGGTCGACCGTTACCGGCCTTGATCTTGCGCTTAGTGCCACAGTTTTTTCACAACCTCTGAGAATCCGCGCTGTAATTTAACTTATTAAGTTTCTCATAAATGTCATTGACTGGTAAAGCCCTTGTGAGAATATTCATGAGCGCTCTTAGAACCCTGTCTTGAGTCACCAGGAGATTCGATATCCCTACCGTCAGTTTAACGCTGCGGCGAGAAATCTTAACTTGCGATCCCGTGCTAAAGTCGCGGTGCCTGTTTAGCTTTCGCAAGCTTAGGATTGCCATACCCAACGCCCAGAGACAAAACTTCCGGATCCCTGGTTCATGGCGCGGAATAATAAGGGTGTAAGTCAGGGCATTATCGAGGTGCGCCTTGGCGATGCCGATGAGTTGCGCGACCCCAGCGCCGAATCCGGCGTCGCATGCGCCCGGGGATTTATCGCGCAGTGTAACGCCGTGCGCCAAGAAGAGATCACGCGGAAGCCAGCAGGCGCCGCGTTTGCCGTCCTCCCAAATGTCCTTAAGAATATTGGTCATCTGGAGCCCTTGACCGAATGATACCGCAAGCCGCATGAGCTCCTCGCGGTGGGGGTTGATCTCCGGTGAGTAATCGCAAAACAACTCGGTCAACAGCTCGCCGACCACGCCCGCCACGTAGTAGCAGTAGTCATCTAAAGCCTGGAGATCCGGGAGGCCATCGAGCGACTCGCGTTGTTGATAGTCGGCCATTCCTTGGGCCATGATGCGCACGCAGCGGGCAAGCGCGTGGCGTTGGCGGGCATTAAAACCGTGGGTGACGCGGATGACGCTAGCCGTGTTTCGGATCAGATCGCGCTCGGCTTCCGGTGTGGCGGCCGACAACAACGGGTAAAGCCCGGAGGCAAAACGCTCCGCGGCCTCGGCGCCTTCGACGACGCCCACGAACTGGTTCGAGAAGTAGCGTTGTTGCGTGGGTTGTAGCTGGTGATCGTCTTCGACCACATCGGCGATGCGGCACAGCAGATAGGCGTTGCCGACGACCCCGCAAAGCTCCGGCGGAAGGGCTGGGATGGTTAAGGCGAAGGTCCTGGATACGCCTTGCAGAATGTGCGTTTGATAGGCGTGATCCGAAGCTGGCGCAGCGCCTGGCTTCAATTTTGTGGTCATCGCGCGCGGTCTCCTTGCATAGGATCACTTGGCGCCCAAGAACCCCTCGATACGATCGAGGGCTTGCACTAGATTCTCCGTGCTGGTGGCAAAGGATAAACGCAAGTAGCCCGGCGCGCCGAAAGCGACCCCCGGAACGACGGCGACACCCGTGTGCTCCAGTAACTGCTCGGCGAGCGCGACATCGTTGTTGACGCCCGCCATCCGCCCAATCGCTGCTTGCACGTTCGGAAAGATATAAAAAGTGCCTTGCGCCGCGCCGCACTCGACACCGCGTATTTTGTTGATCCGCCCGAGGACCAGATCA
>JBOIDH010000155.1:0-5739 GCA_050740495.1 Gammaproteobacteria bacterium
ACTCGCTGCACCCGCTTTGAAGCGCATGCTGTTTTGGCCAATCGTATCTTCGGTGGGGATGTTTTGTTCTGCATTGCTACCGTCAACGGGTAAGTGTTGCGCTTTCCTAAGCGCTCAATAGCCTCGTACGCCCCTTTACAATATCGTTTCCGAGGTCATCCGATGAACAAGGAAAAACACAAAATAGACCTGCGCCACGCGCCGAGATATATCCTCGCTTGGCGCGCTGATATTGACACCGGCTCCGGTGACCTGCCCGGGTTTTCTGATGAGCCGTATCGAAGGACGTTCCGAGCCCCTCGACCGGACGCCAAATGGCGACGGCGAGGAGACCGAAATGCTCAAACCGGCACGCCCGAAACGCCCAGCGACCGCCGGTCCTCGGCGCCGCCGCCCTGACGTTAGCGGTGAGCATGCTGACGTTTGCCATTGACCGAACCAATGTCTTACTCGGGGCCGTGCATTTGCTTCTGTTTCTCACTATCTGACGCTCATCTTCGAGAAGTGACGGGACACTCATCCGCCCTCCGACCTGCCTTGCCTCCCTCTAAAGGGGTAGGTGTTGTCCTATCACAAGAGGGGGATCGTCCTCCCGCTTTAGCCTTGCTTTGAGTCCAACCTTCACCGGATACCTGAGTGCGATACTGCCTATCGTTACAAGTTTCAACTAGCTTTGCTCCGGGTTGGAGCTTCAAAGTTCACATCGTGTCGAGACACGTTCGCTAGAGGTAACATGAGTATTGGCGCATACAAATACTGTTTAAGAGAAACGGGCACAGGTCTGAAAATTACGAATCGCTCGGCCCACGGGGTGAGCGCTGCAACCGGATCGATGACTACGGTGCTGGCTTGCGATTTGGGCGATGCGCGGGGCGATTGGAGCGCTCCAGCCCCGATTGAAGGGCTGGATGCACAAGACAAGGTGCCGGATCGGCCCGAGGAAATTCGAGCGGTGTCGCTGACGCTGTACCGCTTGGAACGACAAGGGAGTCCGTGAGGCGCAGTTAATGATCTCGCCATCTCCGCAGGGGCCACCCGTTAACGACATAATCGTTAGCCGCTGGGTTAGATCTGCTTTGCATGGAGATCCGATAACGCGAACCGGAGCCGTCAATGTCGCGACCCGCTCCGGCCACGTGATACTAAAGGGCTTCGCGCTGAACGAAAAGCAAGCCGGGCGGGCGGTTGAAATTGCACGCGCTGTCCGCGGCGTCAAGAGCGTGCGCGATGAGCTGATAATCATTAACCGAAAGTGAACACTCCATAGCTTAAGACTATATGTTCAAGAAGCGGTTATCAAATCCGAGGTCAGCCTGCCACGCACCGATCAGGAGTTCGGTGTTGATACAATGCTGGGTCTTATGTGCGTTGTTTTCGAGCAGTGTAGGAGCCGCGCCGCCTTGGTCCTCCGGTAGACAGGGATCGCCGAGCCTGGCGACGATGCTGGAGCGCGTGATGCCGGCTGTGGTGAATGTCGCCACCGAAGGACGCATTCCCATAGAACAAAATCCTTTCTTTAACGATCCGTTTTTCCGGTTCTTTTTCGGTTTCCGTGACCAGCCGCTTGAGCGTAAGACCCAAAGCCTCGGGTCGGGCGTGATCGTGGATGCCAAGCGCGGCTTGGTGCTTACCAATGCCCACGTCATCGCCAATGCCGATCGGATCACGGTGAAGCTCGGCGATGGCCGTAGCTATGAGGCTAAGGTCGTCGGGACCGATGTGGAGACCGATGTCGGTGTCGTCAAGATCCCTTCCGACAAATTGACCGAGTTGCCTCTGGCCGATTCCAGCAAACTCAAGGTGGGCGACTTCGTGGTGGCCATCGGCAATCCCTTCGGTCTGAGTCAGACGGTGACCTCGGGTATCGTGAGCGCGCTCGGTCGCAGCGGACTCGGCATCGAAGGCTACGAGAATTTCATTCAGACCGATGCGGCCATCAACCCGGGTAACTCCGGGGGCGCCTTGGTGGACTTGCGGGGGCGCCTCGTCGGTATCAACACCGCGATTTTCAGCAGCAGCGGCGGCAATATCGGGATCGGTTTCGCCATTCCAATCAATATGGCGCGCGGGGTCATGGAGCAACTGGCAAAATATGGAGAAGTGCGGCGCGGTTACCTCGGTGTCCAGTTGCAGGACCTCGACGCCGAGTTGGCCGAGGCGTTCGACATTTCGGGCCGCCAAGGTGCGGTGATCGTGAACGTGCTAGAGGATACGCCGGCGCAAAAGGCGGGGTTACAGGCGGGCGACGTGATCGTTTCCGTGAACGACAAACCGGTCCTCAACGCCAGCGCCTTGAGGAATGCAATCGGCCTCATGCAAGCGGGCGATAGGGTTTCCTTAGGTATCGTGCGCAAAGGGTGGTTTGGCGCAAAAAAACAGCTGCCGGTAACCTTGCACCTCGCCGGGGAGCTCACGACGAGTCCGCGCTCGGGCGAGATGCAAAATCCGCGGCTAGGCGGTGCCGAGTTTGGCGACATACCCCGCGATTCGCCTGCTTTCGGCGAGGTGCGGGGTATCGTGGTCCGCGCCGTTGAGCGAGGCAGCCGGGCCTGGGCCAACGGACTGCGGCCCGGAGATATCATCATGTCGGTCAATCAGCGGCCGGTATCGAACCTGAAAGAATTCCTTGCGCTCGTAAAAAAGGAAGGTTCAGCGCTTCTCTTGCATGTGCTTCGCGGTAATATCGCCGTCTTCATGGTTGCAAAGTGAAGCCGGTGATATTTGTATGTGACCACGTTCCCGTCTTGGATGCAGGTTAATCCTGAATTAATCGGTGGCTGGACTGCAGCCAATTTCACGGCGAGTCACATAATGGAGTGGCTAACCGAGCCGACCATCTGGGAAATCATCCTCGGCATCGACAATCTTATCTTCATCGCCATCCTGGCGGATAAGCTGCTTCCGTCCCAACGCGATCGAGCGCGTGTCATCGGTCTGAGCTTAGCGCTGCTCATGCGTCTCGGGTTGCTCGCCAGTATTTCCTGGGTCATGTCGCTGACGGCGCCGCTGTTCACGGTATTTGCCCTGGAGATTTCTTGGCGCGACCTCATCCTCGTTCTTGGCGGGGTGTTCCTGCTGATCAAGGCCACGATAGAGATACATGACCGGCTTGAAGCCGGGCCGCCCGAGCACCCGGACAGCGTCGCTCATGCCCGGTTCTGGCCGGTAGTCGCGCAGATCGTCGCGCTCGACGCAGTGTTCTCGCTCGACTCGGTCATCACGGCCATCGGCATGGTCGACGAGATCTACGTTATGATGGCGGCGGTCGTGATCGCGATGATCGCAATGATCGTCGCGAGCAAGCCGCTCACCAAGTTCGTAAACGCTCATCCGTCGCTTATCATCCTTTGTTTGGCATTCCTGCTGATGGTGGGCTTTGTCTTGGTTGCCGACGGCTTGGGCTATCACATACCTAAGGGTTACCTCTACGCAGCCATCGGCTTCTCGGTGGTGATCGAGGCTTTTAACCAAGTTGCACTTCGCAATCGCAGAAAATGGGCGGCCTCGATTCCGCGCCGGCAGCGCGCGGCTGACGCGGTGTTGCGGCTTCTCGGTGGTGTTCCTGCCTCGCCGCCAGCCGCGGCAGGCGAAGACACGGGCACGCTGATCCCGGAGGGCGAGGGAGAGAAGGAGGAGGCGTTTGCGGCTGCCGAGAAGGGGATGGTGCGCGATGTCCTCGCGCTTGCCGACCGTCAATTCAAACAATTATGACGCCGCGGCCGGAAGTTATCTGGATCGATCCGGGCGATCCCAAGGAGACCGTGCTGGCCGAAGTTCGCAATAGCGCACATCGTCAGTTCCTGGTGAGCCGCGGATCGGTGGACGATGTCCAAGGTATCGCACGTAAGGAAGATATCCTGGCGCTCTGTCTCGATGACAAAGAGTTTGACCTCATACACGCGGTGCAGGAACCCATAGCGGTGCACGAGGGGGCGTCGATTCTCGATACGCTCGATATGTTTAAACGGGCGCCGGTTGATATGGCGTTGGTCGTCGATGAGTATGGCGGTTTGCAGGGGATCGTCACACAGACCGATTTGCTCGAGGCGATTACCGGGGATCTGCCGGACGCAGAGCACCCGGAGCCGGAAGTGAAAGAGCTGGAGGACGGCTCATTCCTTGGCGATGGCACAATGTCGATTTACGACGCGCAGCAGCGCTTCGATCTTGGCACGCTCCCGGACGGCGACTTCAACACGCTTGCCGGTTTCGTTGTGTTTCTTTTCGACCGGATACCTGTGGTAGGCGAGCGCGTCGAGTCGCACGGCTGGAGCTTCGAGGTATCGGACATGGACGGATGGCGGATAAACAAAGTGCTCGCACGGCGAGTGGGTGCGGATGGCGAATCATCTGGGGTGGATTCACCTGAAGAGGGGTCGTCCTCTCTCGAAAGAGGCAGCTAAATTCGTACCGCGGGAGGGGGATCGCGCTCCCGCTTTCACAGTGTGTCCAAGTCCATCTTTCGCCGGATACCTTAACGCCGCTCAGACGGCCATACTTTGCATCAGCGGAGATCGAACGGTCACGCAAGAGCTTCGGAGTCAAGTATAAATTACCATCACAGGAGACACTATCATGAGCGCATTCATGAGTTATGTATTAACACTGTGGGCTTCCCCGGCGCAAGCGGTGATCGTTTTCGCGATCTTGGCGGCCGTAGGGTTCGGGTTATACAAGTGGGTCAAGCACGAGCCTCAAGCGCCGGACACCGAAGAGCACATCGGCGCGGCTCAGCCGCGCTGAACGCCGTTAATTGTTAGGTAGCTACGGATCGAGGTATCCGGCTGACTACCACGGTTGGCCTGGCGGGGTCGTTGCGCCTTGGCGGCACGACCCCAAAAGCCAACCTCTCAGCATAAGGGAAGATGAGCGGACCGGTGCAGCAGAGCGCCGAATCACGAGGTTTGCTGTGTCGGGCTGGCTAACGGCATTACCCATGATTTGATCAGCCGTCGTTAGCGAAGATACCTATTCGAGTAACGGAGAACGGATCATGTTGGAGTGGCATTTTATATTGGCCTTATTGGCCGCAGTGGCGGTGATCGCCTTTGCGATCCTCTACGTAAGAGGCAAGAGGAACGCATCAAAAGATGAACCCGCCCGCGACGATCATGACGATGTGAAGATGGACGAGACCGGTTGAAGCGGCCAAAAGACCACGCACATCGAACGGGGTAGTCGCGCCGGGGCGTCGTGCGGCTTAATAAATACGATGGAGGCAACTGCATGTTTGAACTCATACTAAAATGGCCAACGGTTTCTCACACAGTGCAGACCGTTTCGCAAAGGCTGCGCCGCTTGTTGAGGCATCTCCTTATGCGCCGGATCGGCGCTCTGGCGTATCCGGCGGTACGTTGAGCTCGGCATCGAGCGGACATAGACCCCGCCGACCCGGGGCGCCATACCCCAGCCGCCTCACCTCCACCGCGCCAAACAGACTCATCAATCCACGTTCACTTGCAGGGCGCACCACGCCATCGGCTCCGGCCACCTCCACGCGCGTCTCTCCTCGGCCTTTGCGCGCAGATCCAAATGCCCTTGCAGCAAACGCCGGAGCAGCTCAGTGCCTTCGTGCGCAATCGTCGCTTCCACCTCGCCGTGCTCCATCCGCCCCATCTCCTCGGACTGCAGTCGACTCACGAGAACATTGAACTGCTTGCGGGCTGCACGGAACTCTTCCAAATTCCGAATGACGGCGTATGCTTCTGGCATGGGGGCCTCCCGGGGATACGTATGCTG
>JBOIDH010000156.1:0-5728 GCA_050740495.1 Gammaproteobacteria bacterium
CCCACGCAACCAGGGCGCCGGCCACGGTCGCGAGGCTGACCGCGAGGTTATACCCAAAGGCCTGGCGGCGGGTGTAACCGCTTTGCAGCAGGATCGCGAAATCCCCGACCTCTTGGGGGATCTCATGCGCGACTACCGCCAGGCTCGTCAACACACCCAGCTTGTAGTCGGCGAGAAACGCGGTAGCGATCAGGATCCCGTCGACGAAATTGTGGATTCCGTCGCCGAGCAATATCAGCGTCCCGGCCGCAAGTCCGCGGGCGTTATTCGGAGAGTCGCTATGCCGCTCGCAGTGCTCCTCGTGGCAGTGACGCCAAATGACCATCTTCTCGAGAAGAAAGAACAATACGAGTCCGAACAAGACGCACAAGGGAATCAAATGGGCGTCTTCGCGCTCCACCGCTTCCAGGGCTTCCGGGAGCAAGCCGAGAAACGCCGCTCCCAGCAAAGCCCCGGTCGCGAGGCTCACCAGATGCGGCAACATTTGCGCACGCACGCGGTCGGGGACCAGCAAGAACGCCGCGGCCGCCAGGACGCTCACGAGCCCGGCGAGCAAGCTGAAGGTGATGATCGGGACCAGGGTATTCATTAGTTTATCGCATTGAGGATCACAGCCATCGCCTTACCCGCGCCTTGTACTCCTGGTAGGCGGGACCAAATCTTCTTTCTAGATAGCGTTCTTCTCGAATTATCACACCCCAGTGCATGAACCACAGTACAGCGGGCAGCAACAACACGGGCCAAAGCGAATTCATAAGCCCGGCCGCGCCGAGATAAATCACTGTCAGCGCAAGATACAGCGGATTACGGGAAAATCGAAATGGTCCGCCGGTCACTAAGGCCGTCGTTTGCGCATACGGGTTAACCGGCGTGCATGCGCGGCGGAAGGCCGAAAGTGCAAACGCCGCTATCAGCACGCCAAGAGCGATCAAGGACCATCCAACGAATGCGCTCATGGACTCCGGGAACAACGCAGTCGGCAAAAAATTCTCGATGAGATAGCCGAGTGCGAAACCACCCGCATAGATGAGCGGCGGCGGTGCGGCGACACCGGGTCTGTCTGGTATTTCTCTGTCCACGGATTGTTTGTCGCTGCGGAAGTATGGACTACGCTACTTCCCACCGCGAAATTTTTACTTCCGCCCTTAATCACGTCTAAGGAGCTGCATAGCGCCTACGCTGCTACTTAGCGGTCTGAGTTGGGCAGCGGGTGATTGGCAGGCGGACAGGATGATCCGGTCACCTGCGGCGCTTCTAAGCTTCGCTGTTCCCGCCTTGCCGAAGGCCGGTGATACCCGGCCGCCCGAGCGCCGTTGACAGTGCCCGCCGGCGCTGGTGAATCGGTATCACTTAACGGTATATCAGTAAGGATTACTGCGTTCGGGAACCCGCTGGGAAGGGACACCACACGGCCACAGTCTCGGCAGGCGGGTTGGGCAGCCCCAGCGGGGCCGCCCGCCCCGCCGTGGCGATGCACCAACTTAAATCACTACGACCCCTTCCCCCCTTTCTTATCGGTTGACTGTGTAAAAACTATTTTGAGGTGACGATAAAGTCGACACGGCGATTTTGGAACCGGCCTTCCTCGGTGTCATGCGACGCGATGGGGTTGCCTTCTCCCACACCCACCGGCTCGAGCCTGGTCCCCTCAATGCCTTGGCTGATCAGATACTCCACCACCGCTTCGGCCCGCCGCTGCGCGAGCTTCAGGTTGTGAGCATCCGATCCGGACGCATCGGTATGTCCCTCGACCCGGGTGCTTATACTAGGAGCAGCGCGTAACTCCTGCACGGCCTGGTCCAGGACCTGTTCGGCTTCCGGCGTGAGCTTGGCGCTATCAAAGGCGAAATTGACGCCCTGAAGCCGCAAAAGGGTCTCACCCTCCTTGGGGCAACCACTGGCGTCAACCGCCACCCCGGCGGGGGTACTAGCGCAGCGGTCATTGCAGTTGTTGACACCGTCGCCATCGTCATCGGGAGCGCAGGGGTCAGGCACCGCCGCTACCGGCGCGGCCGCTTCGGCCTTCGGCGGATAGTCTCCACCGCAAAGCAAAATGCTGGTCGCCGCGCCAAAGGCGGCACCCGCTGCCACGGCTGCCGCGCGGGTCTCTTCGTCATCATCCGCGACGCCTTCGTTGATACCGTACCCCATACCGGCGCCTAGGAGCGTGCCGCCGATCGTGCACCAGGGCTGGGGGATCTTTACGAGCGGCTCACCGGCGCAGCCGAAGAGCATGATACCGGGGACGCTGAGAGCGATCAGAGTACGTAGCTTATACATGCATTCCTCCCTCTACTGTTGTTGTACCGGCGTAAGATTATAGTATTTTTATTGTTGTTTCAACATATTTTCTTCGGCAGTTGTGTCACATATCCGCAACAAAGACGAGATTTTCAGGGTATGGTTAGCTCAATGCGCCATTGAGTCTACTTCACGGACCGCTCGCGCGAGGTCGCGGCTGAGCGTGGCGAGCGCGCGTCCATAAGCCGCCACCAGGGCGTCGTAACCTTCGCCTGGGATGGGCTCGCGCACGACCGATCGGCCCGTCGTAGGTTTGCCGCCGGGCAGGCGGCGTACCGACCAGAGGGCCTCGACGCTCGCAGCGATGCCGAGCGCCGCGTCGAAGCGCAGGATATCGACGCTCACTCGCAGGTCGGCCTCCTCGCTTGTGCTCTCGGGATAGGCGGACACTCGGGAGGTGCCGAGCAGTCGCGAAAGCGTACGCGCGATGAGGCGCGGGATCTCGCTTTTGAGCGGTTCGGCCCAGCGGTGCTGCTCCAGGATCGCCACCTCGTTCGCGCCGATCCGCACTACGAGCTGCGGGCGGTCTACCACCTCCGGCAATGTCACGGGGCCAACAACAACATGGTCTCCAGATTCGGCGGCGGTCGCGTTAGCCGCAACCCCCGCCGCGCTCAAGGTGTAGAAGCGCTCCTTGGGCGGGCTGCCACAGCCCGCGAGAACCGCAACGGCCAAACAGACGAAGCTCCGAGCCGGGATCACGGTTGATCCTCCGGCTTGCCGCGGATGAGCGTTTCCGGATGGCGCTCGAGCGTGTCCGCGAGGATGCGTAGCGACTCCGACGTGCGCGTGAGCGCACGCAGCGCGGCGCGCAGGTCCTGCTGGAGCGGCGCGTCCGAGGCCAGCGTCTGCTCCGTGCTCGCGAGCGTTTTCCGCGCCCCCTCCAGCGCGGCGCGCGCCGCAGGTGCGAGATCCTGATCGAGGCGCCGGACCAGTGCGTCCATGCCCGTCAGCGTGCGGACGAGGGCGGCGAGCGCCTGGCGCGCATCGGCGCCGATCTCGTCGAAGGAGATCTCCTCGATCTTCTTGCTTACGTTGGCGAGCATCACCTGCAGCTCCTCGAGGGCGCCCGGCGTGCTTGGCAACACAGGCGGACTCTTGGACCAGTCGACCGTGGCGGGTGGGGCCCCGGGGAAAGTGTCGAGCGCCACGAAGAGCTGGCCGGTCAATAGGTTCCCGGACTTTAGCTGGGCGCGGAGGCCGCGCGCGACCAGCCCGTTCACCAGCGCCTTGCTTTCATCGGGTTTGTTTCGCGTACGAGGCTTGCGATTGCGCGCACGCAGCCGGTCCGCGTAGATCTCTATTTCGACGGGAAACCGGAACTCTCTTTTCGCGGGATCGAACTCCGCATCGATCGACTTGACCTCGCCGATGACCACCCCGCTGAAGTCGACCGGCGCGCCGGGCGACAAACCGCGCAGCGACTCGCCGAAATAGACCACGAAGGGCGCGATCTCTCGCACCGGGCGCTTCATCGCCGTGGTCTGGTCGGCGAAGAGTGTAAACAACGCGCCCTTTTCGGCCGCCGCCGCGAGCGCCGCGCCCGGCGGGGTCTGAAAGGCGATGCCGCCGAGCAGGATCGAGGCCAGCGACTCGGTCTGTACCTTTATACCGGCGGCATCGAGCGTCAGATCGATTCCGCTCGCTTGCCAGAAACGAGTGTTGGCCGTGACATACCGGTCGTAGGGCGTTTGCACGAAGATCTTGAGCGTCACGCCGTTGCCGTCCTTGTCGAGCGTGAAGGCCACGACCTGCCCCACCTGGATGCGGCGGAAATAGACCGGCGAGCCGATGTCGAGCGAGCCGAGGTCCTCGCCGCTCAGCACGAACTCCCGGCCCGGCAGATCGGCGGTTACGATCGGCGGGGTCTCGAGGCCGGTGAACTTACGCTTGCGCTTGGTGGACTTGCCGATGTCGACGCCGATGTAGGAGCCCGATACCAGCGTTCCGAGGCCGGAGATCTGGCTCCCGGCGATCCGCGGCCGCACCACCCAGAAGCGGGTGTCCGCGACCAGAAAACCTTCCGCCTGAGGGGTGAGTTGTGCCGTCGCGATCACCCGCGAACGGTCCTCGGAAAGCTCGATGTGTGTCACCGTGCCTATATTGACGTTTTTGTACTTTATCGTAGTCTTACCCGCCTCCAGTCCTTCGGCGGTATTGAAGGTGATCCGGATCGTCGGGCCGCGTTCCAGAATCGCCATGACCGCAAGCCAGCCGCCGATGAGCGCCGCCACGATCGGGATGATCCACACGATCGGGACCGGTCGGCGGCGGCGTGGCAGGGCCAGCGCTTCGGGGATCTCGGCCGCATCCCGCGGCGCCTCAGTCATGGCCCTCGTTCACCGGCTCCCAGATGAGGCGCGGATCGAAGGCCGATGCCGCGAACATGCCGAGGACCACGACCGCTCCGAAGGCGATCGCCCCGGGGCCGGCATGGATCGTCGCGAGCGACTGGATCTGCACCAGCGCGGCGAGGATCGCAACCACATAGATGTCCAGCATCGACCAGCGGCCGACGAACTCGACGAAGCGGTAGAGGCGGGCACGCTCGTAAGGACGCCACGGCGAGCGCCGCTGCACCGAGACCAGGAGCAACGTGAGCGCGATCAGCTTGGCGAGCGGCACCACGATGCTGGCAAAAAAGACCAGCACCGCGAGCGGCCAGGATCCGCTCGTCCACAGGAACACGACACCGCTCATGATGGTATCCCGCTGGGAGTCGAACAGCGAGCTGCTATGCATGATCGGCAGCAGGTTCGCGGGCACATAGAGGATGTAGGCGGCGATCAGAAACGCCCAGGTCCGGCCGATGCTGTGGGGCTTGCGGTGATGCAGGTGAGCGCCGCAGCGGGGGCAGCGCGCCGGGGCGCCCGCGGCGGCCGGCCGGCTGAGGAGAGCGCACGCATGACAAGCCAAGAGACCGAGCCGCGCGGCGGTCACCGCCATTGCTGTCATACCCGCACTCGTCCCCATACCTCGTGCGGGTTAAACGACGCCGCCGAGGCGGCGAGCATGAGGATGAGCCCGCCGAAGGACCAGAGCGCGATCCCGGGCACGATGCTCGCGAGGTGGGCGAGCTTGACCAGCGACACCAATACCCCGAGCATGAACACCTCCACCATGCCCCAGGGCTTTATCGCCCGTAGCACGCGAAGCATGGGGGCGGCGCCGGGCGGCGCGCGTCCGAGCCGCAGGGGCAGAAGAAGATAGATCATGCCGCCGATCTCGATCGCCGGGATCAGCACCGTGGTCAGGAACACGAGCCCGGCCACCATTCGCATATCCTGATCCCAGAGAGAGCGCGCGGCACCCAGCAGACCGGTCGCGTTTCGATGTCCCTGGACCTCTAGGCCCACGAGCGGGAAGGCGTTCGCGAGCAGAAACAGAACCCCGGCCGCGAGGGTGAAGGCCAGCGTGCGGTCAAGGC
>JBOIDH010000157.1:0-5687 GCA_050740495.1 Gammaproteobacteria bacterium
CACTTCGACCGAAGCCTGTTCCGCGGCGCTTCTCTTGGGCGATGAGGTGCGGGAGCGCTTTGAGATCGCGCCCCGGCGCCACAGCGAGCTGATCCTGCGCATGATCGACGAGCTGTTTCGCGAGGCAGGATTGACGCTGACCTCGCTCGCGGGGCTCGCTTTCGGCCGTGGCCCCGGCTCCTTTACCGGGGTACGCATCGCCGCCGGTGTGATTCAAGGGCTGGCCCTGGGCGCCGATCTCGGCGTCGCGCCGATCTCCACTCTGGCGGCTCTCGCGCAAGGCGCACATAGACAAACGGGATCGCGACAAGTGCTGAGCGTTATCGATGCTCGTATGGGCGAAGTCTATTGGGGGATCTATGAGCTCGACGCCTCGGGAATCATGTGCGCCACACAGCCCGAATGCGTGGCTCGCCCGGCGGCCGTCCCCCTCCCCGAAACGGGGACCTGGTTTGGGGTAGGCAGCGGGTGGTCGGATCACGGCGAGGCGTTGCGGCAACGGCTTGGGGAACGGCTTCGCGGTGCGGACCCGCATCAGTATCCTTCCGCCCGTGACATCGCCCTGCTCGGTGCGCAGGCTTTTCGTCAGGGGGACATCGTGGCGGCGGAGCAGGCGTTGCCGGTGTATCTTAGAGATCGCGTCGCGGAGCCAAAGGGCTAAAGTCGAGGTTAATCGCATGCTAGCGCTGGTTGCGGTGCTTGTTTGGAATCGAGAGCCTCGCGCGAAATCAACGCTCGTGTGGAGTATAATGCCGAATACGGAAAGTATAGATTAACTCCTTCCGAATCATTTGGACTGCCTCAGCAGTATCCAGTTACGATGAACGGCGCATGAGGCAACAGCCGATTCGAGGACCCAGTCATGAGTAAGGTAGCCATAACGCCCCAATCGGATTTAGTTAGCTACGACAAAGATTATTTCGCCTGGACCAAAATAAACACGGAGCTATTAAGGCAACAGCGATTCTCCGAAATTGATTTCACGCACGTTGCGGAGGAACTCGAAGACATGGGGAAACGCGAGCGCCGCGCCTTGGAAAGCCAAATCCGAAACGTGGTATTGCATCTGCTCAAGTGGCAATATCAGCCAGAGCAACGAAGCATCTCCTGGCGCCAATCGATTCGCAACGGTCGAATCGAGATACAAAAGATACTGCGCGACAGCCCGAGCTTAGGGGGGCAACTACCCGAGATGCTTGTGAGTGAGTATCCAGCCGCGCGAGCTGACGCAAGCGATGAAACTGAGCTGCACGAGCAGACATTCCCCGTAGATTGCCCGTTCGCAGCAGGACAGCTTGTGGACGAAGGGTACTGGCCCACATAAGCATTTATTTTTCTGTCACACGGCGACAACAGGGGTTAGAGCTCCCTAGGGAGCCGTCGGCTTTTTCCCGAACCAGTAACCGCTCCGCACCGGAGCGCGGCAGCGAATGCGCGCTAGGTTTGGCCGGTCGCTAGTGATCCAAACGCTCGATACCCGTCTCCAGCCGTCCGTCGCGCCACAGCCGTAGCCAACGGTAGCCGGGGCTCAGCGAATCGCGCTGGTGACGATCGGTCCGCGGCGTAAACTGCACGCAAGTGGAGGGGGTTCCAAGAAGCCGCACGCCCTCTCTCAGCGCCGCGAACTCTTGGTGAATGTGGCCCCAGAGCACCGCGCGTACCTGCGTATGGCGGTCGAGCACTTCGAAGAAGGCGGGGGAATTGTCCACCCCCATCCCGTCCATCCACAGGCTCCCGATCGCGACCGGATGATGGTGCATGAACACCAAGGCCGGATGCTCCCTCTCGGCCGACAATCGCTCATCGAGACGGGCGATTTGCTCGGCACTCAAATGACCGTGTTCTCGGCCGGCCACGGCGGTGTCCAGAAAAACGCAGCACCACTCCCCGATGGGCGCATGGTCGACGGCGTGAATGTTTCCGCCCGGAAGCACTTGGCGCATCGCGTCCTTATCGTCGTGATTCCCGGGCAAGCAATACACCGGGACGCCCAAGCCCCCGATGCATTCACGCAGCCGGGCATAGGCGGCTCGGCTACCGTCTTGGCTCAGATCACCGGTCAGCACCAGCGCGTCGGGCGGCCACTGCCTTGCCTGCGCCAAGGTCAATACGGCGCGCAGCGATTCCGAGGTATTCAAGCCGTCGTAAAGGCCGCCTGGATCCGCATAGAGATGGGGGTCCGTCAGTTGCAATACCGTCCAGGGATCCCGGATCGAACTCGGGCCGAAATCCTTCATGGCGCTAAGTTCTTTTTCCATGACGCTAGGTTAACGTATGATCATGTAGCTTGCATAACCGGGGCCGTGTCATGACCAACAAAACCATCCGCTTGAGCGACACGCTCTACGACTATCTGCTCTCCGTCTCCTCCCGGGAACCCGAGGTGCTTAGACGCTTACGCGCCGAGACGGCGTCATACCGGGAAGCCAACATGCAGATCGCTCCCGAGCAGGGGCAGTTCATGACGTTCTTAGTGCGTTTACTTAGCGTTAAAAAGGCCATCGAGATCGGCGTCTTCACGGGTTACAGCTCACTTTGCGTCGCGCTCGGTTTGCCATCTGACGGACAGCTCATTGCCTGTGACGTCAACCCGCAATGGACCTCCGTCGCCGAGCGCTACTGGAGGGAGGCGGGGGTCGCCGGTAAGATCGATCTACGCCTAGCGCCCGCTGTCGAGACCCTGCAAAAACTCCTGGCTGGAGGCGCCACGGGCAGCTTCGATTATGCCTTCATCGACGCGGATAAAGAATCCTATGTCGATTATTACGAGCTTAGCCTCCGGCTCCTGCGGCCCGGCGGGCTCATCCTCGTGGACAACGTTCTCTGGGGCGGCCGGGTGGTGGACCCGGGCGCGCAGGACCAAGCGACCGAGGCGATCCGCCGTTTCAACCTCCATCTCAAGGAGGATGCGCGCGTGGATTTGAGCATGATCCCGGTGGCCGACGGGCTCACGCTCGCGCATAAGCGCTGAAGGTAGCGTGCCGCAAGCGTTCCCGTGTTCCGGGAGAAAGGACGGTTGCAGATGACCTTGATGAAACTATTCCCCACGCCTGTTGAAACGGTGCCGTTGGAACGGCTTTATTTAAACCACAATCTTCGGGCAGTCCGAGACCCTTCACGACCGTTCGTCTATACCAACTTCGTCGCCAGCCTCGATGGCCGGATCGCATTAGAGTGTCCTCGGACGGGCACCGCGGTGGTGCCGGACGAAATCGCCAATGCTCGCGACTGGCGTCTCTTCGAGGAACTGGCCGCCCAGGCGGATGTGTTGCTCACAACCGGACGGTACGTGCGGCAGCTCGCCAGAGGCGATGCCCAGGCTATCTTGCCTCTGAGTGAGGAAGCGGCGTATCAGGATCTACGCGATTGGCGGCAGGCCCAAGGTCTTACGGCGCAACTGGCGGTTGTGGTCTTGAGTGCAAGCCTCGACATTCCCCTCATGGAGTCCCTGATTGGCCGTCACGGCCGGGTCTATATCGCGACAGGATCCGACGTCGATGCGGCCCGGGTACGTGCGATCGAGGCCCGGGGCGCCAGGGTGATAGTCGCCGGGCAAGGCAGGCGTGTGCGGGGTCAAGCCTTGATCGAGGCCCTGCGCGGGGAGGGTTTGAATCTCATTTATTCGACGGCGGGACCCAAAGTGCTGGCAACCTTGCTGTCCGACCGGGTACTCGATCGACTCTACCTGACGCAGGTGCACCGGGTCCTAGGGAGCGAGTCTTACGATACTCTAGTGGAAGGACAGCGGCTTAACCCGCCTGCGGACTTTCAACTGCACTCCTTATACTACGACGCACCGGGTGAGGCGAGCCCGGGCCAACTCTTCGCGTCCTTTGCCATTACGCCGTAGTGAGGACAAACCATTGCCGAACGTACCCTTCGTTCCCGAGCCGCGGGGTGATCCCAGCATTGAGATACGTGCCGGCATTACCGAGGCTTCCGCCGAGGTGCAGCGTCCGGTCAATACCCGAACCCGACCGCCTGAGCTCCGCCAGATTGCGCCACTTGCGTTAGTAAATGAGCGCCACACGGCTCCTCAACGCGCTGCCGCGTCGCGGCTGTCCCAGTGCATGATAGGCACCGTCGAGATTGCGCTCATCGGCGATCCCTGGATGATTTTGGTGCTGATGGCGGTGTACACCAGGGTGTTGCGTTTACGATCGTACATGCGGTGGACCTGCGTCTCTTTGAACAAGATGGAGGTATCGGCACTGAAGACCTCTTGTTCCTCCGATATCTTCTCCGTCAGCGCGATGGGACCGGTTTGCCGGCAAGAAATCGCGAACCGGGAGGGGTCTTCTGCCAAACCAAGCGGTCCTTTGATGCCACCGGTTCTAGCCTGACTGATATGACAAGACACACCCGGGATCTCAGGGTCATCGAAGGCTTCGACACAGACCTTGTCGTTGGCGCCGACGAACCTGAAGGTGGTCGAGATACACCCGATTTCTTCGGCATGCGCCCGCAGCGTGACTAGCATAGCCAAGCCGATTAAGGAGACTACTTTCATGGTGACCTCCTGGCTTACTAAAACCCGTTGTCCGACGCCATTTCCCGCCGCTTAACCCAGAATTTACGCAACTGGGAGGCCTACTCACCAAACCGATGAGGTTGCGAACTATCTCGATTGGCTCTGCTCGGTCATCAGTGGGTTTGGCTCACTATAGTGACAGCGTATCCATTCGTTTCGATTTCTGTCAAGTTGGCGAAGAGCAAAAAAATTGATGAGCTCTTTGATAGGTTTTCTCCAAACTTGTCTGCGAACCTTACGGGCGAGTAAGAAAAGAAAATCTGAGAGGACCCGCTGTCACCAAGCAATTGATCGGGCGCAATTTCTTTCAATTCCAGTATGTCTCGAGCGCGATCCAAATGCGGGTCGAGATCAGATTGGCCATGCACCGTCTGTATCGGTCCCCTTTGCCTCGAAATCAACGGTATCGAGAGGACGGAACCAGCCGGACCAATGACCAGTGCTCCCGCCAAATTTGGCGTAGACGCGCGGTACTTAAATCAAAGTATGGATCGCCAAGTGTTGTGCCCAAGTATAGGTCCTGCGATTGCTTAAGATACTCAGTGTCACCGCCCTCCAGAATTAATACACGTTTACCGTTTGCTGCAAGTTCTAGTGCGCAAGTGATACCTGCGGGGCCAGCCAGCCTTCGGCTGGCGCCGCTTGGTTGGGGAGTGTTCTTGCTCACGACACCGCCAGCATAATGAATTCTCGGCCGCGTTACCATCGCATCAATCTCGAGATCGAAGAACTATCACGATGTGTACCTTTGTTGACAGGAATTCGTGCCAGTAGTAGATTTTCACACATCCAATGTCCTACAGAACCACTTCAACAAGTCTGGGAGGGAACTTGGTACTTCGAACTTCAAATATGTTTGGCTAGCTTTCATCTACATTCGTTCATGCTGGAGGTAGAGATATGCCAATTGGCTACTACGCAACGAGTTTTTTTGTCGGACTTGGACTGGCGGCTCTGTTCGGGATCCTGGCGGGAGTCGATGCAGGTAATCGTCCCGCCTATATCGGTGCAGCGATCACGGCTGGCCTCGCGGGAATCGTCGGGGGGATCATGTATCTCGTGAAGAAGTGACGATGGAGGCGTGAACGGTGACGGTGGGCCCGGTGGCAACAGAGAGTGCGCCGCCCCACTCAGCACGTTAGCCCCCGCGCACGAA
>JBOIDH010000158.1:0-5687 GCA_050740495.1 Gammaproteobacteria bacterium
AGGGGGTCCGCGCCAGGGCGTCAATCTCGGTCAGATCTTCTATGAGCCGTGTGCCTGAGCGATAGAGCCCCACCTTTTTGGCCGGATCGGGATCCGACAGATAGATCTCGACGTAGGCTTGGCCGAACGCAGTCGTCGGTACCGGCAAGCCGTGCAGTAAGCGCCCGGTGAATTGCCGGGGCTCGACCTTGAACTCTTTTCGCGCGTGCCGATCCACGATCTTGATCGCGACACCCGATTGCCGGATCCGCTCGCGCAACTCCGAGGCGAGGTACCATTGGATCTTCTCGCCGCTGAACTGCCGGATCCCGGGCAGTAACGGGGCCACGGTGAGCTCGGTGCCGCGGGCGGGAAAAAGCAGCCGCCGCGCGGTCACCGTATAGCTCGGATCGTTGCGCCTCATGCGCATCGTGTAGGTTCGGCCATCAACGGCCGCCGAGGTCAGCGTGAGCTCCTCACCAACCGTCCAGAAACTCAGTAAGCCTATTCCGAACTCCCCCTGGATCCCTGCCGCGCCGTTGGCCTTGAGCCGGCGTTTCATCGAGTCGCAAATATGCGTCGCCACGTAGCGAAAGTCAGGCAGGCCCTCTGGATCCCTCACGATCCCCCGGCCATCGTCTGCGATCGTGAGGTAATGCGCCCCGTGTTCCCGGCCGCGCGTGATCGTAATCGTCCGCGCGCCAGCATCGATGCTGTTCTCTACGAACTCGGCCACGGCCTTGAGGGGATTGGTCTGTGAGAGCGCGATGATCGTGATGGCGTTCCAGTCATCTCCAATCCGAAGCCGGCCGGTTTTCGCGGCGGCGTGTTCAGATTTAGGCGCCATCGTTCAATGTGGCCACTTTATGATCGTTATAGCAGTCGCGCCAAAGCACCCGTTAGAGTATATCAAACGGAGCACCCGGACCGGAAACCAAGAACGCGCTGTTGGCGTGCCTTCTGTAGCTTTCCCGCGACTTCATTGTCGCTCATTTGCATGGCCAGTGTATCGAGTTGCTCGAAGGTGACGCCTGGCTTGACGAAGCGCGTAGCGCACGCTGATATTTCAAGATTTGAACCCGCGTACGCGCGCAGAACCACGGCTACCCGGTATACACCGCCGACGCCGTGGCATGGGGCTGCAGCGTCCCAACCAAGTCCGAAACCGAGCGCAGGCGGTGGCGCTTGAGGTACTCGATGATCCCGCGGTTGATCTTCGGGCAGATGAGCGGATCGTAGAACAAGGCCGTCCCAATACCGACCGCCGTCGCCCCCGCGATCAAGAACTCGATGGCATCGGCGGCGCTCGTGATCCCGCCCTGCCCGATGATCGGAATGCCCTGTGGTCCGCACACTTGGTAGACCTGGTGCACCTTCAGCAACGCGATGGGTTTGATGGCCGGTCCCGACAATCCCCCCTGGTTATTGCCTATCACAGGGCGGCGGGTCTCGATATTCACCGCCATCCCCATGAGCGTATTGATGACCGCCAAAGCGTCCGATCCCGCCTCGATGCAGCGGCGCGCGTTTTCGGCGATGTCGGTCTGGTTGGGCGAGAGTTTCGTGATCAAAGGCTTGCGCGTGACCGCCCGGCAGGCCGCCACTACCCGGGCGGACATATCGGGATCGTTGCCGAAGGCGACACCGCCTTCCTTAACGTTGGGACAAGAAATATTGATCTCGATGGCGTCGATGGGTGAATCATCGAAGATCCGAGTCACCTCCCGGTATTCCTCGATCGTCGCGCCGGACACGTTGGCGATGAAACGCGTCTCCTCAAAATTCAAGCGCGGCAAAATGGCGTCGACCACCCCCCGTGCGCCGGGATTCTGTAGCCCGATCGCGTTCAGCATGCCGCCCGGCGTCTCGGCGATCCGGTGCGGGGCGTTCCCGAGTCTCGCCTCGAGCGTCGTCCCCTTCAAGCAGATTGCCCCGGCATCGCGGTTGGAAAATCCGGCGACGCGCGTGTATTCTTCGCCGAAACCCACGCACCCTGACAACAACACCAACGGGGTCGTGAAAGGCAGACCGCGGAAATCGACGGCCAACATGTCTTGTTCTCGTGCAGCCATCAGCCACCTTGTTTCATGTTGTTCTTTATCAGCCGGAAATCCCGCCGAACACGGGCAATATAATACGTCTGTGCGCGAATACCGGAGCGCGCTTGCACCTTATCGAACCGCTCGGATTCTCGCTCGAGGATAGGCGCCTGCGGCGCGCCGGCCTGGACTATCATGAACTTACGGGGATCGCTGTCCATGCCGAGATCGGGGCGTTTATGGTGCAGGTGCAACCGCTACGGGTATTCGGGTTTTCAACCATAGGGCAGGCTTGTTATACCGGCATCGCTTTCCGGCCCGAAGACGCATTCCTGTTCGGTCCCGAGACCCGGGGGCTACCACCGCACCTCCTTGAGCGGCTCGGTCCCGAAAACATCTTCCGCATTCCGATGCGGGCCGGATGCCGCAGTCTGAACTTATCGAACGCTGTGGCCGTCATTGTTTACGAAGCCTGGCGGCAGCAGGGTTTTTGTGGCGCGGGTTCGCTGCCAACGCACGCTGCTTTCTCAGCATAATGTCCCATAAAATCTATTGCCCGCGGTCTTGCCGCGGGAACCTAATCGACCCTGACCCCTGTCTCCCTCGCGGGTGTAAGTTTCCACTGACGGGCACGCTCGGTAAGTTCATGGACCTGTTCAGGCCAATCGTGCAGCGTCGCTGGATCAAAATCAGCCCCGTTGGGCCATACCAGCGTATGGACCTCCACGTCAAGTTGAACTCGGTTGAATACCGACAGGTCGCGTAACGGCCCGTAAAGCTGACCGGTTAAAACGGGCTCGAAGTTGATGGACTGCTCCGATCCGTCGTCGAACTGGACTCGTAAGGTGTACGGTGCGGTAATCTGAAAGCTCCGCACCCGATAGATGGGGTGAATCATGGTGCTCTCCTCACAATGGGGCAATGGGTAGCGGCACTCGTCCTGACTGGAGCAATTGCCAGTCGGCCAACAACTCGTCTTCGTGCAACTCCGCCCACGCCTCCACGAGGCGCTGCTGACGGCGAGGCAGCGAGCCTGCTTCACGCGATAGCCTAGCTGCACTCGATCTCCTGGCGCGGCTCGCGCGCGAGCAATGTCTGCACCGCCTCGCGGGGCTCACACTCGCCAGCCACAACGCGCGCGACTTGCTCGGTGATCGGCATTTCGATGGCGTGTTTTTGCGCCAAGAACAATACCTCGTGGGCCGTTCGGACCCCTTCCACGACCTGGCCGATGCGGCGTAGCGCCTCGGGCAGGCTCACGCCCCGCCCGAGCATGAGGCCGAGCCTGCGGTTGCGCGACTGATCATCGGTACAAGTGAGCACCAAATCACCGATGCCGGCGAGACCCGTGAGCGTCGCCCGCTGGCCCCCCAGGGCCAAGCCCAAGCGCACCATCTCTGCAAGCCCCCGGGTAATCAGCGCCGCGCGCGTATTGGCGCCGAATCCGAGGCCATCCCCGACGCCCGCCGCGATGGCCAGGACATTCTTTACCGCCCCGCCGATGGCGACCCCGGCGAGGTCGTCGCTGATATAGGCCCTAAAGCTCCGGTTATGTAAACGCTTGGCCAGATCGCGCGCGAAAGGCTCGTTACGCGAGGCCACGGTCAGCGCGGTCGGCAGACCCGCGGCAACTTCCGCCGCAAAGCTCGGTCCGGAGACCACGGCGGTGACCGTGTTCATCCCGAGCACCTCCTCGACGGTTTCGTGCCCCAGCTTGTGGGTGCTCGCTTCGATGCCTTTGCATGCCAACGCGATGCGCAAGGTTCCAGAAACCTTGGCCAGAATGTCACGCGTGACCTCGCGCAAGGCATTCACGGGCACCGCGATAATGATATCCCGTATGCTGGCCGGCGGGAGGATCGTGATCGGCATGACCGCCTCGGGCAGGACGATGCCAGGAAGGAAGCGCGTGTTGCGGCGCGTCTCGCGCAGCGAGGCTATGTGCGCCGGATCATGTCCCCACAGGTAGGTCGGCTGCCCGTTGCGCGCCAATAGGACGGCAAGCGCCGTACCCCAGGAACCGGCGCCCATCACGAGAATAGGCGCCGTTGTGCTTGCCGCGGGGGAAGGATCCAACGCCGGTTGCGAACGCGGTTAAACCCGCTTCCTAATGCGCTTGCTCCGCACGGGACAGCACCCCCTGCTGGCGGCGCTTGAGCTCCTGCGCATAGAGCGCATCGAAGTTAACGGGGGCGAGCAGGAGCGGCGGATACCCCCCACGGATCACTAAGTCGGATACTGCCTCGCGGGCGTAAGGAAACAGTACATTGGGGCAGGCCGTCGCCAGGATCGGCCCGAGGTGCTCCGGGGAAAAGCCCGCGATCGTAAAGATCCCCGCTTGCTGCACCTCGACCACATACAACGGCTTATCCTCGCTGCGCACGGTGACGGTCACGGTCAACACCACCTCGTGGACCTCCTCGTCGAGGCGCGTGGCTTGATTATTGAGCTGGACGTCGATGGTCGGAATCAATTTCTGCAGAAACGCGTGCGGGGACTGCGGTGCCTCGAAGGAAATATCCTTGGCATAGATCTTTTGGATCGCCAACTGGCCGGCCGGCGGCTGCGCTTGCGTAGCCTTTTCCTGATCCCCGTTGGCGCCTGTCATAGCTCCACTTCGCTTTCCTCTACCCTTTAGTGACCGGTAAATTGCTCTGCTGCCATTCTACCATTCCACCCTTGAGCCGGTAGATGCGCTCGAACCCCGCCTTGGTCAAAGGTTCCACCGCGGCGACGGAGGTGTTCCCGGCCTGGCAGCAGAGGATCACCGGTTTCTTGCGATCGAGCGTCAGCGTGCTCGCGCGGCTTGCCAGGTCCGCGAGCGGGAGGCTCAGCGAGCCCAGGATATGCCCGCGACCATAGGCCTTTTGATCACGCACATCGATAATGATCGCGTCCTCATGAGTTACGATTCGAGTGGCCTCGGTCGGAGGCAGTTGCGGCGCCCCCTCCCCGGAACCTTTCGCGACATACAGCACCAGCGCCAAGATATTCAGCACCAGCACGGAAAACAATATCCAATGATTCACTACGAATTCGCCAAGTTGCTCCATTTAATCTCCTCTACCCCGTCCACCGCTACGCCGCGTTGCCCAGCCATCGTGATCTCGCCTGAGCACCGCCGTGCAAGCGGCGCAACGCATGGGCGCATTTTGCCAGGCCACGGATGAAAAGGCCATGCTCACCGCTACGCGAAACGTCCGCGCTTCGGATCTCACGCAATCAATGACACCGGATCATGCTACACTCGCGCGGATGTTTACCAGCCAGCATGCGGTTTCGTCCAACCACTGCAGCTACCCTCCGCGCCTCGCCTCACGCGCATGCCCCTAATCCCGCGCCCCCTAATCCTCGCCGTCCTCGACGGATGGGGCCACAGCGACACTACCGAATACAATGCCATCCATAGCGCGCATAAGCCGGTTTGGGACGATCTCTGGGCATTGTACCCGCATACACTTATCGGTTGTTCGGGCCTAGACGTCGGCCTGCCCGACAATCAAATGGGAAACTCCGAGGTCGGGCACATGCACCTCGGCGCAGGACGCTTGGTGTTGCAGGAGCTTACGCGCATCACCCGCGCCGTCGAAGACGGTTCCTTCTTCCGCAACGAGAACCTGATCGCTCCCGTCGACCGCGCCGTGCGGAGCGGGCGCGCGATCCATATCT
>JBOIDH010000159.1:0-5679 GCA_050740495.1 Gammaproteobacteria bacterium
ACAGGGAGAGGGTTGGGGTGAGGGGATCAGAATAATCGACGCATGTGTTTGATTTGATTCCCCTCATCCTAACCTTCTCCCTGAGGGAGAAGGGACTCCCGGACTTGTTGAAGTGGTTCTGTAGGACATTGTGTGAGAATCTAATGGTTGACTGCCGTCTGCGCTTGATCTCGATTTCCCCGAGGCGCTTCATGGGCCACCGCTTGCGCGAGTTGGCCCAGCCGCTCGACGATGTGCAGCAACAGGGCATAAGGGCTTTGCATGTTTTCCAGATTGCGCGCGAGTAACGCCGCCACCTCGACCGCTTGGTGCAAGAACTTTCGTGCGTTTTGTTCGTCTGGCAAGGTCGAGGCGTATTCGAGCAACAGCGGCAGATAGTCGGGGAGCTCGCCGTGCTCGATGGCGAATCCCTGAGCCTGGAAGTATTCGCTGAGCTTGACGAGCGCCGGGCCGCGGGCCCGGTCTTGCTCCTCGAAGAGATGATGAGTCAAATACAGCGCGTTGTCGGGTGTGAGGTCGAAGGTCTTGACGTAGTGCTCCTGAAGCTCGGTGAACGGCAGGGCCTGGGCCCAGGCGATAAAATCCCAGAGCGCCTGCCGGTCCTCGGGCGTGGCGTGCTCCAAGGTACCAATCATCTGCGCGGTCTCCGTTAGGTGTTCCGGAAGCTCCGCGTGCGGGTACTCCAGAAGCACGGAGAGTAGCTTGTAGATCCTCATCACTCGATTCCGGTCGTTTCGGTCAGGCCTGTCCGCGGGGCTACCGGCTTGGCCCTGGGAATGAACTGCATGACCTTGACCTCGACGCTCTGCTTGCGCTTCTCCGGAAAGAGCGAGAAGCCGTCGTGCCCCGCGACGCTGCAACTGTCGTTGCCGAAGGTGTAGCCCATCTGCCCCTGGAAGGCATGGGAGTCCTCGTGGCGCAGCTCGTCGTGGCTGGTCGGGATAACGTAACGGTCTTCGTACTTGGAGAGCGCCAGGTAGCGGTACATCTCCTTCACCTGCGGCTCGGTGAGGCCCGCTTCTTCGAGGACTCTGAGGTCCGGTTTGCCTTCTACCTCTACCGATCGATAATACTGGCGCATGGCGATCATGCGCTTCAATCCGCGCACGATAGGGGCCTCCGCACCGGCGGTGAGCAGGTTCGCGAGGTATTTGATCGGCATCCGCAGCGTCTCGACCTTGGGGATCACGTGCTCGGGATCGGTGGGGATCGCGCCCTGGTCGATGCCCGCCTGCACCGGGGAGAGCGGCGGGATGTACCAGACCATGGGCAGGGTGCGGAACTCGGGATGGATCGGGAAGGCGACCTGCCATTCGATGACCAGCTTGTAGATGGGGGATTTCTGCGCCGCCTCTATCCAGGAATCCGGGATCCCGTCCAGTCGAGCCTGCGCCGCGACCGCCGGATCATTGGGATCGAGAAACATCCCCATCTGCGCCTCGTACAGGTCTTGCTCGTTCTCGACCGCGGCCGCTTCACTGATGCGATCGGCGTCGTAGAGGATGATGCCGTTGAAGCGGATGCGTCCCACGCAGGACTCCGAGCACACGGTCGGCAGCCCCGACTCCCAGCGCGGGTAACAGGCGGTGCATTTCTCGGCCTTGCCGGATTCCCAGTTGTAGAACACCTTCTTGTAGGGGCAGCTCGAAATGCACATGCGCCAGCTCCGGCACTTGTTCTGATCGACCAGCACGATGCCGTCCTCCTCGCGCTTGTACATGGAGCCCGAGGGGCAGGCGGCGACGCAGGAAGGGTTCAAGCAATGGTTGCAGATCCGCGGCAAGTACATCAGGAAGGACTGTTCGAACTCGGCGTAGATATCCTTCTCGATACCCTCGAAGTTCCGGTCCTGGGCCCGATTCTCGAACTCGCCTGCCAGATCATCTTCCCAATTCGGGCCCCATTCGATCTTCTCCATCGGGCGGCCGTCGATCTGCGAGCGCGGCCGGGCGGTGGGCGCGGCCTCGGCGAGCGGGCTCGTCTGCAGATGGGCATAGTCGTAGGTGAAGGGCTCGTAGTAGTCGTCGATCTCCGGCAGATCCGGATTCATGAAGAGATTCATGAGCCGCTTGACGCGGCCGCCGGCCTTGAGCTCGAGCCGGCCGTCCTTCACCATCCAGCCGCCGTTCCACTTAGCCTGGTCCTCCCAGTTCTTCGGGTAACCGATGCCGGGTTTGGATTCGACGTTGTTGAACCAGGCGTATTCCATGCCCTTGCGGTTGGTCCAGACATTCTTGCAGGTCACCGAGCAAGTGTGGCATCCGATGCACTTGTCGAGATTCATGACCATGGCGAAATTGGCGCGGACTTTCATATTAGGCGATCTCCAGTGTTTAGGTCCGGCCGTAGGCGGGACTGAGGCCATGCGGTTCCTGGGCCTGTTCGCGTGCCGCGAGCGGGAGGGGTTGGGGCACGTCTATCTCGCCGATCCCGGGCGGGTTCAACTGGCGCTCGCGCTCGGGGGTTAGGGGCCGCTCCAGCCAGTCGATCGCGGCGTCCTCGATCTTGTGCAGCACCACGTATTCATCCCGCTGCGATCCCACGGTACCGTAGTAGTTGAAGCCATAGCTCAACTGCGCGTAGCCGCCGATCATGTGGGTGGGTTTGACCACGACGCGCGTGACGCTGTTAAGTATGCCTCCTCGCTTGCCGGTGGTGTTCGAGCCCGGCACGTTCACGATCTTCTCCTGGGCGTGGTACATCATGGCCATGCCTTGCGGGATCCGCTGGCTCAGCACCAGCCGCGCCACCGTGGCGCCGTTGACGTTCAAGGCCTCGACCCAGTCGTTGTCCTTAAGTCCGATGGATTTCGCGTCCGCCTCCGAGACCCACACCACCGGGCCGCCGCGGAACAAGGTCAGCATGCGCAGGTTGTCGTTGAAGGTCGAGTGGATCCCCCACTTGCTGTGGGGCGTGATCCAGTTGAGGAGGAGATGGGGCTTGCCCTTGACCCGATGGGTGATGCCCTCGGTGGCTCTGAGATCCGCCGGCGGGCGGAAGGTGCAGAAGCCCTCGCCGAAGTCCAGCATCCACTCGTGATCCTGATAGAAGTGCGCCCGGCCCGTGAGGGTGCGGAAGGGGATGCGCTCGTGGATGTTGGTGTAGCCCGCGTTGTAGCTGACCTTCTCCGATTCCACCCCGCTCCAGGTCGGGGCGGTGATGATCTTGCGCGGCTGCACCACCAGATCCTTGAAGCTCATCTTGTCCTCGCGGCGCGCGTTCGAGAGATGCGTATGATCCGTACCGGTCTTCTTGCCCAGGGCCTCCCAGCCCTTGTGGGCGACCTCGCCATTGGTCTCGGGCGCGAGCATCAGGATCGCATCGCACACGTGGACGTCGTCCTGGAGGGATGGCATGCCTTGCGTTATTCCCGGCTCGGCGATGGCGCCGTTCTGGACCTTGAGGCGCTCATATTCTTCTTCGGTGTTCCAGGACAATCCCTTCACCGCGTTGCCTTGGGAGACCATGAGCGGCCCGAGCGCGCAAAACTTCTTGTAGGTCGCCCCGAAGTCGCGGTCGACGACCTTGAAGATCGGCAGCGTCTTGCCGGGGACGGGCTCGCACTCGCCCCGCTTCCAGTCGCGTACCCCGAGCGGCTGCCCGAGCTCCGCGGGCGAGTCGTGCATGAGCGGGATGGAGACGAGGTCCTTGCGTTTGCCTAGATGATTGGCGGCGAGCCCGGAAAATGCCTTGGCAATGGCCCGGAAGATCTGCCAGTCGGAGCGCGACTCCCAACCCGGATTCACCGCCTCCGTCAGAGGGTGGATAAAGGGGTGCATGTCGGTGGTGTTGAGATCGTTCTTCTCATACCAGGTGGCGGTCGGCAGTACGATGTCCGAGTAGGCCCCGGTGGAGTTGAGCCGGAAGTTGATATCGACCAAGAGATCCAGCTTGCCGACGGGCGCCTCGCTACGCCATTTGATCTCCTTGCCCTTGGCCTCCTCGGCTACCTCCTGCAGCACCCCGTTCTGGGCCCCGAGGAGGTGCTTTAGGAAATACTCATGGCCCTTGGCGCTGGAGCCGATGAGGTTGGCGCGCCAGACGAAGAGGTTGCGGGGGAAATTCTCCGGGGCATCGATGTCCTCGGCGGCGAAGCGGATCTCGCCGCTCTTGAGCCGGGCAACGAGATGATCGACGATCTCCTGCTCGTTGTGCGCGCCCGCGGATAGCGCCTCGGTACAAATATCCAGAGGATTGCGGTTGAAGTGGGGCGCGGAGGGCAGCCAGCCGAGCCGCTGGGAGACCACGTTGTAGTCGGCGAGCGTAGAGCCGCGGTACTTACCCTTGGCGGTGGCCGCGAGCAGCCCGTCGGCCGCGAGCCGCTCGTAGCGCCATTGATCGGTGTGGAAGTACCAGAAGCTGGTGCCGTTCATCTGCCGCGCCGGCCGGTGCCAGTCGAGCGCGAAGGCGATGGGCGCCCAGCCGGCCTGCGGGCGCAGCTTCTCCTGGCCCACGTAATGGGCCCAGCCCCCGCCGCTCTGCCCGACGCACCCGCAGAGGTGCAGCAGGTTCATGATGGAGCGGTAGGTCATGTCGGCGTGGTACCAGTGGTTGATCCCGGCCCCGAGGATCACCATGGACTTGCCGAGTGTCTTGGCGGCGTTGTCGGCGAACTCGCGCGCGGTGCGGATGATGTCGGCGCGCTTGACGCCCGTGATCCCTTCCGCCCAGGCGGGGGTGTACGGTATTTGCGTGTCGTCATAGCTCGCGGCCACGTGCGCGCCGCCGAGGCCCTGATCCACGCCGTACTGGGCGAGCTGGAGATCGAAGACCGTGGCGATGAGCACCTCTTCTCCCTGAAGCCGGAGCCTGCGGGCCGGCACGCGGCGATAAAGGAGGGGATGCGACGCCTGCTCGAAGCGCGGAAAGGCGACCGGGACCACTTCGTCATCGCCGCCGCTGAAGCTCAATCGCGGGCGAGTGCCCGGGCCGGCGTCACCGTTCTTGAGCTTGAGGTTCCAGCGGCCTTCCTCGCCCCAGCGGAAACCGATGGAGCCGTTCGGCACGGTGTAGTCGCCGCTCTCCTCATCGCGGACCACACACTTCCACTCGGGGTTGTTGGCTTCGCCGAGACCACCGTCGAAGTCCGATGCGCGCAGCAGCCGGTCAAAGGCGTAGCCCTCGCCATGGGTCCGCAGACGCACCAGCATGGGGAGATCGGTGTAGGCGCGGGCGTACTCGAGGAAATAGGCTTCCTTGCGCTCCAAGAAGAATTCCTTGAGCACGACATGGCCCATGGCCAGGAACAGGGCCGAATCCGTACCTTGTTTCACCGGCATCCAGAGATCGGCGAACTTGACGTACTCGGCGTAGTCGGGTGCCACCGCCACCACCTTGGTGCCCTTGTAGCGCACCTCGGCGTAGAAGTGGGCATCGGGGGTACGGGTCATGGGAAGGTTGGCCCCGCAGACGATGATATAGCCCGCGTTGTACCAGTCGGCGGACTCGGGGACGTCGGTCTGCTCGCCCCAGGTCTGGGGCGAGGAGGGCGGCAGATCGGCGTACCAGTCGTAGAAGGACAGCGGTACCCCGCCGATGAGCCCGAGGTAGCGGGTCCCGGCCGCATAGCTGATCATGGACATGGCCGGGATCGGCGAGAATCCGATCACCCGGTCCGGCCCGTATTTTAGTATGGTGTAGACATTGGCCGCGGCGATAATCTCGGTCATCTCCTCCCAG
>JBOIDH010000160.1:0-5670 GCA_050740495.1 Gammaproteobacteria bacterium
TCCCCGACCGGGGCGCCGTCGATTTCTTTGATCCCGGCCACGACGAAACCCACCTCCCCCGTACGCAATGTCTTGCGTACCACGCGCTTAGGCGTGAAGACACCGAGCTCGGTGATTTCGTATTCGCGCCCAACCGACATGACCCGAACCTTAGCACCGGTTTCGATCACGCCATCGAATACGCGGACCAAGGACACGACCCCCAGGTAATTGTCGAACCAGGAGTCGATAATCAAGGCTTTCAAAGGCGCTTCCGGGTTCCCGCGCGGCTTGGGCACCCGTTTTACGATCGCGTTCAGAAGATCGCGCACGGCCTGTCCCGTCTTCGCGCTGACCGCGAGCGCCGCGTTCGCATCGATACCGATAATATCCTCGATCTCGGCGCGCACGCGTTCCGGATCGGCGGCGGGTAAATCGACTTTATTGAGAACCGGAATAATCTCGAGTCGGTGCTCGGCAGCCGTATGGTAGTTGGCGACGGTTTGGGCTTCCACACCCTGCGCCGCATCGACAACCAACAGTGCCCCCTCGCAGGCGGCGAGCGAGCGCGATACCTCGTAGCTGAAATCAACGTGCCCCGGGGTATCGATGAAATTAAGCTGGTAGGTAATGCCGTCATCGGCGCGAAAGCCCAAGCTTACGCTCTGAGCCTTGATGGTGATCCCACGCTCGCGCTCGATGTCCATCGAGTCCAATACTTGTTCGGCCATCTCGCGCTGACTGAGTCCGCCGCACAACTGGATAAAACGATCGGCCAAGGTGGACTTACCATGATCGATATGGGCGATGATCGAGAAGTTTCGCACGTGCTCCATGGCGCTCGCGCTCGCTGGCTCTAGACCACAGGGCAGGCGAAGGCCCGGCTGTTCACGCCACGCACGGTTAAATTGGCCAGCACGAGAACTATACGGGGATTCGACTTCGCAATGTGGACAGCCTGGCGTACTGGACCCCTACTCAGCGATTTTGATCGCCAGAAAAATCGGACCGCCCTGCCGTTGAATGAGGGCCGGTACGGGCTTACCCTTGGGCAAGGCCGCTACTATTTCGGTGAAATGCTTGCTGTCCTTAACTTTCACGTTGTCGATGAGCAATATGGCGTCGCCCTTACGGATCCCGGCGTTTTTTGCTGGGCCCGGTTGGACCTCTTCCACAACCACGCCGTGATCGCCTTCGATTTCGAGCGCCTTACGTTGCTTGTGGGTAAGTTCTTTCACCGCGATCTTCAAACGATTATCCGTGATTGCGTCCGTCGTACCTCGATCCGAGGACGCCACCTTCAGCTCCTCATCTTGCGGAAGCTCCCCGACGGCAATGTCCACCACTTTTGGATCGCCCTCACGAATAAGCTTTAAAGGGACCCTTTTCCCAACCTCCGTGTTACCGACGAGCGGCGGTAAATCCGAGGACAGATCGATCTCGATACCGTTAAATTCGATCACCACGTCGCCGGGCTGAATCCCGGATTCGGCGGCCGGGCTGTCCGGAAGCACCTTGGCGACCAAAGCCCCATGCGGGCGCGCCATTCCGAAGGATTCGGCAAGCTCCCGGGTGACCTCCTGAATCAGTACGCCTAACCAGCCCCGCGACACCTTGCCCTTGGCAACAATCTGGTGATACACATTCATCACGACTTCGACCGGGATCGCAAACGACAATCCCATAAAACCGCCGGTCCGGCTGTAAATCTGAGAATTCACACCGACGACCTCCCCGTCCAGATTAAACAGCGGGCCGCCCGAGTTTCCCGGGTTGATCGCGACATCGGTTTGAATAAAGGGGACGTAGTTTTCATTCGGCAACGCCCGCCCCTTCGCGCTCACGATCCCCGCCGTCACGGAATGATCGAACCCGAACGGTGAGCCGATGGCTAAAACCCATTCTCCGACCTTAAGATCCGAGGAACGGCCGAGCTTAACGATCGGCAAATCGGTGGCTTCAATTTTCAATACGGCCAAATCGCTGCGCTCGTCGTGACCGACAGGCTTGGCCGGAAATTCGCGCCGATCGCTCAGGCGCACCCAAATCTCATCCGCATCCTTGACGACGTGATAGTTGGAGATCACGTAGCCATCCTTGGAGAGGATAAACCCGGAGCCCAATGATGATCGTGGCGAGAGATCAGGTCTCTCGATATTATCGCCAAAAAAGCGGCGAAAGAACTCATTCAACGGGCTGTCTTCAGGAATATCGGGTATTTGAAGCCGAGGGGGTGCACCATCGGCACGTTTATCTGATTCTTTGAGCGTCGTCCCGATATTCACCACGGCCGGGGCGTTCTTCGAGGCAAGATCGGTGAAGTCCGGCAGCGAGCCGCCAACGGCTACTTGCATGCTGAATAGCACCGCGAGCGCCAAAAGCGCTCTAAAAAAAGAGTGTGTTAGTCCCATCGTGACTTCGCCGTCCTCCCGTAAGGGGTAATATACTCCCAATGCAAACTCTGGTAACTCGAACAAGCGTGACGAGAGCCGGCCGTGAGGCTTTGCGCGGGTCGCTCAGGGGGCAGCCGCGCTCACGGAGGCGGCGATCTGCCGTACCGTCGCCGCCGGCACCTCGCCGACAACGGTGATTTGATATCCGTCCGCTAAGGTACTGTAAGTATTCAATGCCCCAAACGCGGAGTATCCCTGCACCGGGACCGCCTGCTCCTCATTTTTCTCGATAAATACCGAGACCGTCGCCAAGCCGTCCGAAAACACCTTGTGCTTTACCGCTTTCTTGTCTTTGGGCATGTCATGCATCTTCTGCTCGGTCATCGCGAAACCACGCGGCAACCATCCTACCTCCCATCCCGAATTCCGCTCCCTGGAGCCTTGGGGTGTTTCGTTCCGATACCAAGTATAACCCTCCCCGCTAATCGACGCCTGCAGCGCGCTCTCTGAAATCACCGCGGGTGTCTCTAAAGCTGTAAACAGCAATTGCTCGAGGATGCTGCCGCCACCGTCCAGCACCTGTGACTTCAACAGCAAGCTGGAGCTTGTGTCAACCCACAGGCGGTAGCTATACCGATCTGCGTCCTTGGGTTGTATGCCCAAGACCCATGCCGGCCTGCCCGCGATTCGATCCCCGCCGAGGACCGAAAAATCGTAGAGCACGGCGACCTGCTCGATCGGCTGACTCCACGCTGTACCAAAGAATGCCTGTTGCGAGGTTTTATCGACCATGACGCTGCGCTCATTTGGAAAGATACAAATCACCTCGTCATTGCGCCGGATCACTTCTTTGGCCGTGCCGGTGAGCGCAATCAGACGTTCATGTTCTCCCCGGCTATCGGTCTTATGAATGATACGCATACTCGCGGTGTCAGCGCCGCGGATCGACACGAAGGTCCCGTCATAGTTGTTGGCACGGGTCGCATGGGCCATCTTGGCAAGGATGGCACGGGCTTGGCCGGAGGTGTCGGCTGCGGAAACCGGCGGTACGGAAAGGGTGAGGATCAAAAAACAGGGAGCCAGGCAGCGGATCTCCCCGATTTCACGGTTGGGTTTCATGGGTAACCACCCGGAAGTAAGGCGTTAAGCCTTGCGTCTGCGGGCTAGAATTGAATTGTTGATGATTGACTATATACGCGCTCAGGCGCGACGACGCATCAACCGGTTGACCGTTCCACTTAACCGTGGCTATCGGAAGGGGATGAAATTCAGAGGATTCGATAGTGCTCGCCTGTGGCAGTACTTGCTCCGGTAATTGCTTAGGGTTAAGACTGACGAACCCGACTCCCGCGAGAGCCGCCGCTATGGCGAGGCCCGCGGCCGGTTTCCAACGCGACTGCAATCTCCAGCGCATCGGCAGACAGGCCGGCTCGTGCTCCAGCGCCAAGGACACCCTCCTCGATATATCCGGGCACGCCGTATCCGGCAGGCGCTGGCATAACGCGTCGCCCATCAAGTGATAGTGCGACCAGGCCGATCTCAACTCCGGATCGGTCCGCATTTCAATCAATAACGGACCGGCCTCGCGCTCCGGTAATTCACCGTCTAAAAGCGCGGATATCTGTTCTCGCCGTTCATTGCTCATAGCTGTTGGTCACTCCAATAACGCTTTTAACCGATGGTCGATCGCTTCCCTAGCCCGGAATATCCGCGATCGGACCGTTCCAATCGGGCAAGTCATCACCTCCGCGATTTCCTCATAACTCAAACCCTCGACCTCGCGTAAATTTATGGCGGTGCGAAGGTCATCGGGTAACTGTTCGATGGCCTCGGCGATGGTCTCCTTGATCTCATCGGTAATCAAGAGACTTTCAGGCGTCGCGAGATCCTTCAGCATCGATTCCAGTTCGACTTGCTCTCCTTCGAAGCGAAAATTCTCGGATTCCATTGGCCGCCGGGACTGGGTTACGAGATGATTTTTCGCCGTATTGATGGCAATACGGTATAGCCATGTATAGAAGGCGCTATCGCCGCGGAAGTTTGGCAGGGCACGGTAGGCCTTTAGAAACGCATCCTGAGCTACATCCAAGGCGTCGGTGGGATCACGTACATATCGGGATACCAATTTAATGATCCTCTGCTGGTATTTCAATACGAGTAGATCAAACGCTTTTTTGTCGCCCTTCTGAACCCTCTTGACAAGCTGTGCATCGGCGCCGGTCTCGCCCATCGGGGCATTCTCCTTGTATTATTGAGCGGCGCGCTGTACTGCTAGATAGACCGTGTGACCCCTATCAAGTTCGCAGCGCGACGCCATGAGATTGGCGGGGCGCATTATATACCGATTTACTGGCATCTGAGACCTTGTGAATAAATCTACTGCGCAGCCACGATTTATTCACAAGCTCTGATTCTATGATCCGTTCTTCCTCTATCGCGCTATGACGCACCAGTACGATGTCCTCGTCATCGGAAGCGGCGCTTCCGGATTAAGTGTCGCGCTTCAGCTCGCGCAAGACGCGCGGGTCGCCCTCCTGTCGAAGGGCCCGTTACAGGAAGGCGCGACACTCTACGCGCAAGGGGGGATCTCGGCGGTGCTCGATAGCTGTGACTCGATCGAGTCCCATGTGCAGGATACCTTGACCGCCGGCGCCGGTCTTTGCGATCTCGAGGCGGTACGCTACGTCGTCGAACGCGGGCGTGAAAGCGTGCAGTGGCTTATCGATCAAGGTGTCGCGTTCACGCGCGCCGAACCCAAGGCAGGGCGCATCGAATATCACCTGACCCGCGAGGGTGGGCATAGCCACCGGCGCATTATCCATGCAGCGGACGCCACCGGACGCGCCATTGAAAACACCCTTGAAGACCGGGTCCGCACTCATTTCTCCATTGATGTGTTCGAGCACCACCTGGCGATCGACCTCATTACCGCGGCCAGGTTCGGTCTCGGCGCCGAGCGCTGTCTGGGCGCGTATGTCTTGGATGCGCGCGCGCATCGGGTACTCACCTTTCGGGCGCGTTTCGTGGTCCTCGCTACCGGCGGGGCGGGCAAGGTCTACCTGTATACGAGCAATCCCGATGTCGCGACCGGCGACGGCGTGGCCATGGCCTGGCGCGCCGGTTGCCCCGTCGCCAGCATGGAGTTTTTTCAATTCCACCCCACCTGTCTTTATCATCCTCGGGCGAAGTCCTTTCTCATTACCGAGGCCGTCCGTGGCGAGGGTGGGAAACTCCTGCTGCCCGACGGCTCGGCTTTCATGGACCGTTTCGACGCGCGCGCGGAGCTCGCGCCCCGCGA
>JBOIDH010000161.1:0-5626 GCA_050740495.1 Gammaproteobacteria bacterium
GCCCTGCACGGCGACGGTCGCGCCTTCAAGCGGCACGCCGGCGTACTTGCACGCCTCCTGTGTGACGAACATGACGCCGCGTCCGGTTGCCTCGTAACGGCCGCTGCTGCCGCCGATCGTCACTGGCTTACCGGTGACGACGGCGGGGACCGAGTGTCCGTGCATCATGCTGTAGGTGTCCATGATCCAGGCCATGATCTGCGCATTGGTGCCCATGTCGGGCGCGGGCACGTCTTCATCGGGGCCGATGAGCAGCCCGATCTCGGCGGCGAACCGTCGTGTCATGCGCTCGAGCTCGCCAGCGCTCAAAGCGCTCGGGTCGACGATCACGCCGCCTTTCGCGCCGCCGTACGGCAGGCCGGCGACGGCGCACTTCCACGTCATCCACATGGCGAGCGCGCGCACTTCATCGAGCGAGACGTGCTCGCTGTAACGCAGGCCGCCCTTCACCGGCCCGCGCGCTTCGTTGTGATGCACGCGATAGCCGGTGAAGACGCGGATGGAGCCATCGTCCATCTTCACCGGGAAGTTCACCGTGAACTCGCGCTTGCAGTGGCGCAGGACGTCACGCATGCCGGGATCGAGACCGATACGTTCTGCCACGGCGTCGAGCTGTGCGATCGCGGTGTCGAAGGGATTCTCCGCTGACGGGCGCGCGGCCGGCGCGTTTACCATGCTGTGTGCGGCCACCCTTATAGCCTACAAGATTCTCTGTGTACCACAAGGCCTAAGAAACTGTTTTTTTTAACCCAAACCGATATCCCATCCCATCCGGTTCAGCCCCCTGAGCCGACCCTCCCGCTTGGCCTTTACTCGTGCGAGACGCCAAAACCCCCGAAACTTGGCGCCTCGAACGGCATCTGAAGATCAACAACAACCGCCTTCATCGGTTTGTTTGCGTTGTTCATTCTTCATCCGAGATATCCGATTTCACTTCATCAGGTACCAACTCCTTCATCACAATCGCAGTACTGCTGTCCTCAGTTTTATAGAGGATCACGGACTTCCCCGCTTCTAACTGCCGCCTGACTTGTGCGACCTTCGATCTCAAAGAGATCTCACGTTCGCCGTAGTCTGTACCATCCCGTGTAACAAACTCTGCGATCAATCCTTGTAGCGCTTCAGGACTAAGCTTGTCATACGGAACGATGAGGAGCATGCAGAATCTACAGTTCGCGTACCAAACCCTATTTCAGCAGCGGATCATCTTTCGGCAAACGCTTCGAGTACCATATGGCCAATTTGTGTCGCATGGTTTGTTGCGAGACCTTGTCTTCTGGCAAAGGTTGAATCACCTTGTCGTGCACCAGCAAACGGTAGATATACAGAATCTTCTCACTGGCCGAATCCGTAGGCTCAAATACGGCGGCGCCGCGATCTTCGGCATACTTCACACCTGTCACAATCGCCGCCTTCACCAACTCGGTCTCGTGTTTCAGTTTCGCCATGGTGCTCTCAGCTATCCGAATGCGTGGAGGATGGTTGTTCCGTCTGTTGGGAATTTCTGGATCAAGCGGCTCCGGGAGCTCTGTTTTAGAATCGATGTGACCAGCGGTACGGATCGCTCCTTGGTTATTATTGATAATACCCCCCGCGGTTTTTGCCTCGGGCCCTTTGACCTCTGTGAACGTCATGCCCTGACCCCGATCTCCGCGCCCCTACGCGGTAGTCATCATTACCGGCGCATGGTCGCTGGTTCCGAAGTCGGCCAGAACGACACTGCTCGCGGCGCGGGCGGCGACCGCCGGTGAGGCGAGTATGTAATCGATGCGCCATCCGATATTGCGCTGGCGCATGTTGCGCCAAGGTGCCCACCAGGTGAACAGGCCTGGATTTTCCGGGTCGAGCGCGCGGCCGACGTCCACTAGGTGCTCGCCGAGCAGCGCCTCGAACAGCGCGCGCTCTTCGGGCCGTTGTCCGATGATACCCGGCTTGCGCTCCTTCGGGTGCACGTCCATATCGGCGCGAGTGATGTTCATGTCGCCGCACAGGACGAGTTCGCGTCCTTCCTGGTGCAACCGCTTCGCCCACGCCGCAAGCCGGGTCATGAAGCTCAGCTTCGCTTCGTAGTCCTTGCCGCCGTTGGGCACGTAGACCGAGGCGAGGACGAGCTTGCCGAGCTCGGTCTGCACGATGCGGGATTCCATGTCGAATTCAGGATGGCTGAACGCGGGATCGGCATCGAGCAGACCCTTCCTGATGTGCAGGGACACGCCGGAGTAGGCGCGACGACAATGCCAGTACGCGTGGTAGTCCGCGAGCTTGCACTGCTCGGGAACCTGTGAAAGCTCCGCCTTCAGCTCCTGCAGGCACACGACATCCGGACGGTCGCGCTCCAGCCACTCGCAAAGCTGCGCCTGGCGCGCGCGGATGCCGTTGACGTTCCAGGTAGCGATTTTCATCTCAGTAGTATAGCGCCTGCGGTAATCGCGCGGCGGGCTCTTCCACTACGCCCCGATCTTCCGGGTATTGTCGATTGCACGTCTTGTAGATCACAGTCCGTAGTGACAACTTCAGTAGATATCGAAATGGTGCGCATCGTCGGGATCGATCATATTTCAATTCGGGTCAGTGCCTTTGACAAGTCCGGGGCTTTTTATAGCCGCTTGTGGCGTTCAACGCGGTCGAAGACTATCGAGAAGTATTCCGATTAGAGTTGTGGTAGATTAATTTCTCAAGCTTCTCCCGCTCTCGACGTACGTGCGGTCAGAACCAACAAGGTCAAGCCCAGTTGACGCGCTACGGCTCCTGCCGTGGACACGTTTCGCACCGGTTCCCTTCAACTAATTCATATCAGCGCGTAAAGGCCATGAAGTTCTGGACCGAGGCCACTCCACTTGCGAAGCTCCGCCTCATCGCGTTTCTGATCGTCGGTCTGACGGCCGTCCACGCGGCCTTCCTGTTATACAGCCTATACCGCAGCGAAGAACTCCTGGCCCGTGCCACCTCCGTGCTCGTGGACGAGGCGCGCATCGCGAGCCGGCGGCCGCTCCTGTGGATGCTCGGCGCGGTACCGTTCGGGTTTATTCTGGCGGCCCTCGTCGTGGCGCAGGTCCGCCGCATCGGAGGGCGTACGGAGCGCATCGCCCGCCTGGCCCGGCGGATGGCGGAAGGCGATGTCGCGCCCTCCCCGGTCGATCCCACTGAGCGCGACGAGCTCGTGGAGGTAGAGCGCGCGCTGAACGAGATGGCGGCGCATATCGCCGTCCAGGGCCGGCGTCAGGCAGCCCAGCATGCGGCCACCCGCGTGCTGGCGGAGTCCGAGACGCTCGGTCGGGCGATGCCCGCCATCCTGAAGGCCATCTGCGATAGCCTCGGCTGGCATTGGTCGGCACTCTGGACCAGCGACCGCGAGAAGGGGGTCCTGCGCTGCGGTGAGATCTGGCACGCCGCTACCGTGCAGTTGGCGGACTTCTCCGCCATGAGCCAGGGTATGACCTTCGCCGCCGGCGTCGGCCTGCCCGGCCGGGTCTGGGCGAGCGGGCAGTCCGCGTGGATCACGGACGTGCAAGCGGACCCGAACTTCCCGCGCCTCCCGGCGGCCCGCAAGGTCGGGCTGCACGGCGCGTTCTGCTTCCCCATCCCCACCGGCGGCGGTCTCATCGGCGTCATGGAGTTCCTGAGCGTCGAGATCGCCGAGCCCGACCCGGCGCTCCTGGCCATGATGGATGCGATCGGCACCCAAATCGGCCAGTTCGTGGAGCGTACCCTAACGCACGAGCGGAGCGCCCAGAAAGCGGTGGCCTTGAGCGAAGCGCACCGGCGCCTTGAGCACGACTTTGCCGAGCGGACCGAGGCGGGCCGCCGCCTGATGGCCCAGCACGCGGCCACCCGCGCCCTGGAAGAATCCGCCAGTCTGGACGACGCGGCGCCTCGCATCCTAGAGGACATTTGCGAGGCGCTCGGCTGGGCGTGGTCGGCCTTGTGGGTGGTCGATCCCGACCCCAACGTCCGGGCCCTGCGCGAGGTCACGTCTCACAGCGCCTCTCCCGATTTCTCTGCCTTCGAAGAGGTGAGTCGCGGCACCGCGTTCGAGTCGGGCGTGGGCCTGCCCGGCCGCGCGTGGTCCACGGGCCGCCCGGCTTGGAGCGCGGATGTCACCCTGGACCCGAACTTCCCGCGCGCACCCATCGCCCGGCAGGTCGGCCTGCGCGGGGCCTTCGCGTTTCCCATCTGGTGCGAAGGCCGGGTGCTCGGCGTGATGGAGTTCTTCTCGCGCGATCCCGCCGAGCCCGACGAAGCGCTCCTGGCCATGATGGGAGCGGTGGGCAGCCAGATCGGCCAGTTCATCGAGCGCAAGCATTCGGCGCAGGCGGCGGAAGAGGCCCTGAAGCGCTCGCAAGCGCTCCTACAGGGGATCCTCCCGGCGGAGGTCGCGCAAGAGTTGGAGACCACCCGCGGCGTGCGAGCCCGGCACCACGAGTACGTGGCTGTCCTCTTCTGCGACATCGACGGTTTCGCTGCCGGGTGCGAGGGCCGAGACCCGGAAGAGGCCGTTGCCCGGATACAAGAGCTCATGGAAGCGTACGAGCGGCTCGCCGACGAGCACGGCCTGCTCACGATCAAGAGCCTCGGCCCCGGCCTCATGGCGGTGTGCGGGCTGCTCCGGGCCGAGCGCAATCCTGTCCTGCACGCGGCGGCGTGCGCGCTGGAGCTGCGCGCTGCCGTGGCGCAGATGTGTGATGGCTGGTCGGTTCGCATCGGTATCCACGCCGGCCCGGCCACGGCCGGGTTGCTCGGCCGCAAGCGGATCCAGTACGACGTCTGGGGTGATACGGTGGACCTTGCGGCGCGCTTGCACCACCACGACCAGCCGGGCGCGATCGCGCTGAGCGACACGGCGCGCATTGCCGTCGCTCGCTACTGTGACTTCGAGCCACTCGGATCTGTGGCGCTCGGCCCCGCCCAGCACGAGGTCTTCCGTCTCACCGGTTGGAAAGACACCGCCGAAACCCGGGCGGCCGTCGCCGCGCTGCACGGCTGAGAGTCTGTCCGGAATAGGCAAGCCGTGAACCCGATTCCGTCTACATGCTCGTCAACGACGGCTTGGACATTAGAATATCCTGCAAACCGTGGGATATACGAGACTTTCGGAACGGTTCCGCTCGGTGCGATTAGGAAAAGGTTTTGAGGAAGTAGCCAATGGCCCGCGACGATCCTCCGCTTCGCGAAAAACTCGGCGCGCTATGCATCGAGACCGTCATCGCGAACCGCAAAGCATTAGCTGACGTTCTTAATCAGCTACCATTCGATTCGCTGCCTTCCATTGTGATCGACACAGTCGACCTCGGCCCGCGTTTGCCGAACGTGGCTTGCGTTTACTTTCTTACGCACCCCGATCAAGGGTTGCTGTACGTTGGGCGCGCCGTCGCGCTCTCGCAGCGCTTTGAGGTGCCGAAGAACATATATCAACAGCGCATGTGGGATCTTGCGCACGCTTGGCTATACCCGTGCTACCGGCTCGGAAATGTGCGCCTGTCGTGGTGGACAATACCGAGCGATTTTATCGAAGAGGTGGAAAGCGCAGCTATCAAAATCCTTCATCCGCGCCTAAATGAGCGTGGACGTGCATCGCTTCGCGATAGGGAGCTGACAGAACGGCTTCAGGATCTCGTCCGTGGAAATC
>JBOIDH010000162.1:0-5605 GCA_050740495.1 Gammaproteobacteria bacterium
TACTGTATATGCAGTTCTCTTTCAGGGTTAACATGGCATTGGGATTCGAATCCATGTTGGTGCCGGGCGCCACGCCGAAATACCCCGCTTCGGGATTAATGGCATAGAAGCGGCCATCCGCCCCGGGTTTGATCCACGCGATATCATCCCCGATGGTCGTCACCTTCCAGCCATCCAAGGCCTTGGGCGGGATCAGCATCGCAAAGTTTGTCTTGCCACAGGCGCTCGGAAAGGCCGCCGACACGTAGGTCTTCTCGCCGGCCGGGGATTCGACGCCGAGGATCAGCATGTGCTCGGCCAGCCAGCCTTGGTCGCGCGCCATCACCGATGCGATGCGCAGCGCGAAACACTTCTTACCGAGTAAGGCATTTCCGCCGTAGCCGCTCCCGAATGACCAGATTTCACGCGTCTCGGGAAAGTGCGTGATGTATTTGGTGTCATTACACGGCCACACGACGTCTTCCTGATGCGGCTGCAAGGGTGCGCCGATCGAATGTACGCACGGTACGAAGTCGCCGTCCGGCCCCAACACATCGAGAGCGGCCTGACCCATGCGGGTCATGATGCGCTGATTCGCCGCGACATAGGCGGAATCGCTGATCTCAACGCCGATATGGGAGATGTGCGATCCGATGGGTCCCATGCTGAAGGGAATCACATACATCGTGCGGCCGCGCATACAACCCTGGAACAACTCAAGGAGTATGCTCCGCATCTTTTGCGGCTCCATCCAGTTATTCGTGGGGCCGGCGCTTTCCTGCTTTTCGCTACAGATGTAGGTTCGATCCTCGACGCGCGCGACATCGGTCGGGTGAGAACGCGCCAGAAAGCTATTCGGCCTCTTCTTCGGGTTTAAGCGGATAAAGGTTCCTTTTTGCACCATCTCTTCGCATAAGCGATCGTATTCCTTCTGGGAACCATCACACCAATAGATGCGATCGGGATTGCAAAGGCCGGCAATCTCTTCCACCCATTGCAACAGCCGTTGGTTTTTTGTCCTCTTTGCGCCGTCGTGTGTCATCGTCATGAATGCAACCTCTAGTCTTCAGTACGTAAAAGATAATTTCCCGTTGTCACTGCAAACGCGTATTTTTTTGCAGTTTACCATCCGGCGCCGGTCTCGCCTACGTCACGCGCTTCCTTGTCTTCTCGTGTTGACCGGCACGCCGCCTCACAGTAAGCTGCTTTTAATTCCCCCGGCTTTTGGCCTTAATCCAGCGTCAATGCGATTGATACCAGGAGATAAGTGTATGCAGCAAGAAATAATCGACCAATGGGCCGCCTTGAGCAAAAGCGCCCTCGAGTCCATGAAAGAGCTTGGTGCAATTAATGCCAAGCTAGTGGAGAAAATGACGGCGCAGCAGGAAGCGATCCTCAGCACCTGTCTCGAGGCAAGCGCCAAGGAAATGAATCTGGTCGGCGGCGCCCAAGATCCGCGGGATCTGCTGGCTAAGCAAGCCGCTCTGGCCTCCGAATACGGCGCCAAGTTCGTCGAGATCGTCCGCGGCACCAACGATCTGCTCAGCGAGTGCAAGAATGAGCTGAGCGCTTGGGCGGAACGAGGCATGGAGAAAACCGTCGCGCCGTTTGCCGGCAAACCCGCGAAGGGCAAATAGACTCGCGATCAAAAATCCAGTCATTGCGTTACGCGATGTCATGCTCACGGTCGTGGAGCGAGGGTTTCGAAGCGTGAATTTTTACGTCTTGTTACCGGCTTGACAGTGAGGTTTAGCCATAGTATGGTGCAAAGCAGCATTGCGATGTGCAATGCACAACGTCGGTAAATTTCGTGAGGTAACGCTATGCAATTTGAAATCATGGAGCCCTGGGCTCAGTTTGGCCGCACCTGCTATGCTTCTCTAAAGGAACTAGGCGAGATCAGCACCAAGACGTTCGAGAAGTTGGGCGAACAGCAACTCGGCTGCGTAAACGCCTATGTAGATACCGGTATCAAGCACGTCACCTTACTGACCGAATCGAAGGGTTATAAGGATCTCATGGCGGGCCAAGCCAAGCTCATGACCGAATGCAACGAAAAGATGCTTGACGCCGTGCGTAAAACCACGGATATCATGACAGATTCCAAGGATGAGATGGCGGCTTGGTTTGAGCAGACCCTGGAGAACGGGACCGCGCCGGTAAAGAAAGCCGTGCTCGCGGTAAAAAAAGCAGCCGCTTAGCCCTTCCCGATCAGCCTTCCTCCACCGAACCGATCCACCCCGCAAGGTGGATCGGGTTTTTCGTGAATAGCGTTGCGGGCGTGGTATTACCTGGCGGCGAGCCAGGAGGTGACCGAGGGGGGGATCATCTGCTGCGCTTTGCCGCTCACATAGATCCCGATGTGTCCGCCGGGAAACTCGATCTCCGAATAATCCGCGCTGCCCACGTATTTCCTTAACGCCTTCGAAGCGGCGGGGGGGACCAGGTGGTCGTCGGTGGCGAAGATGTTGAGCACCGGCATGGTGATGTTTTCGAGATCGACGTTCTTCTCACCGATCATCACCTCGCCTTTAACGAGCTCGTTGTTCTGATAAAAATGCTTCATAAACTGCCGGAATGCTTCCCCCGCTTGATCGGGGCTATCGAAGATCCACTTCTCCATGCGGATGAAATTCTTGCACAGCACCGGATCGTCCAGGGTGTTGACCATATCGAGGTATTTTTGCCCCGAAAGCCGAAACGGTTTGAGCGACAGAAAAGTCCAGTTCAGCATCTCGCCCGGGATATTACCCATGGTCTCCGCCAGCAGATCGATGTTCACCTTCCGGACCCAATGGCTGAGCAAATCCTGGGGCGTATGAAAATCGACCGGTGTCACGGTGGTAATGAGATTCCTCACTTTATCAGCATGCATCGCGCTATAGCAAAGGCTAAAGGTTCCCCCCTGGCAGATCCCCAGGAGATTAATCTTGTCCTGGCTATACCGTTTCCTGAGAACATCCACGCAGCGATCGATATAACCGTTGATGTAATCGTTTAATGATAAAAACCGATCGGCGCTGTCGGGACAACCCCAGTCGATCAAATACACATCGAGGCCGCCCGCCAGAAGTCCGCGCACGAGCGAGCGGTTCTTCTGTAAATCCGCTATGTAAGGGCGGTTGACAAGTGCGTATACGATCAGCACCGGCACCGGGTTCAGCTTCTCCACGAGCGGCTTGAACCGGTAGAGCGTGAGCTTGTCTTCGGTGTACACGGACTCTTTTTCCGTACACCCGACGTCGATATCACCGATTTCGTTCAGCGTCTGTAAACCTCGGCTGAGCTTAGTCCCGAACGCTTGGATTTCGGATAAGGCTTGATCCGGACGTATTTGGAATGGGAACATGAGCTATTCCCCCTGGCCGCGCTTTTGTGCGGTGCTAGCGCGCGCCGCCTGCTTGGGCCTAGGTCCGGCCACGGCAACCACCCTCACGGTGGACGCCGCCCTCTTCGCCGGGATTCGCCCGCCGCGGCCTTCGCGCCCCGTGCCGTTGCGAAGCGCCGCCAGATCCTTCCGCAACCGGGCGACGTCGCGTTCCAGCACCGTGACTTTCTCTCTCATGCCCTCGATGCTCTCGCCTTGGGTGCGCAACTCCTTTCGCGTGGGGCCGTTCAGCGCCTCCGCCCGCGCTTTTAACCACGCTTGCATTCCTTCCATTACGCTCGGATCGAGTAGCGATCGGAACCGCGCGATCTCGCGCCGGAGCTCCTGCTGCCGCCGCTGCACCGTGGTGATCCCTTGATGGGTCGGCAAATTCAATGATCCCGCGACTTCATCTACGGCGGTTTGGTTGTGATGCTTCAACGCCATTTGCGCGTTGACCAGCCGTGCGTAGATGTTCGCGTATTCTTCCGTGAACACAAAAGCGCTGTAAGCCTCTTCGCCACAATCGACCCACAGATCATAGATCTCTCGGAGGGTATTGATCTCCTGGCCTTGCTCCGCGCGTTCGATGATCTTGGCGGCCAGCCGTTCGAGCGCATCGACCCCGAGCCGTCCGTGCGCCTGCGAGTATTCCTGCAGCGCTTTTTGGTAATCCATGGTGAGACGCATGCCTCCTTGCGTCCGCTCTTGCCATTCGCGCATATAGCCGACCGCGGGCATCGATAAGAACTGATCCAAGCCTTCGTGGATCTGACCCGCGACGCCGCCCAAACCCTTCACCGACTGCAAGAAATCACCGGGCAGCAACGAGCTGCTCGAGAACATGCGCGACCAGACGTCCATCGGCAGTTCGAAAAACGGTAGCAGGCCGCGCAGCGTGCTGGTCACGTCGGAAGCGCTGCCGTGAGTGAAACCCGCTTTCAGTTCATTGACTTTCGCCGCGAACAGATCCTTCCAGTTCGATCCGGCTTGCGCGCCCTCGGCCAGGTTGCGCGTCAGCTTGGTGAGCTCCTCTCCTAGGCGCAGAAAGGTCTTTCCTTGCCGTACGATACTTTGAAAAAAATCCTCATGAGCCGCCGGGGCGGCAGGCGCCGCGGTTTTTGCCCACAGATCCAAGGCCGCCGTCCACGGAACCGCGAACGCTTGGGAGCTAGGCGATGGCGCCATGGATTGGCTTAAAATTCGTGACCACGCGTCCCAAAAAGTTTTTTGCGACGCCATCCAATCATCATTCCCGACGGGGTTACTGTCAGTCATAATTCACTCAACCTCGCCTTGTATAAAAACATTCTCCGATTCCTCGCCTCACTTGGCTATTATTGCATCGCACCATGAACGGTGCAATGTTTACCGGAAGCCAATTTAGATTTCGCCACCACGGGGTATACAACCCCGTGGGGCGACCAAAGGGGAGAGCTGCGCCTCTCCCCTTTGGAAACCCCATCGCTAAGGTCCCCGCGGGCAAGACCGCGGGGAATAGATTTAAACCTGCCGGGCTTCGCATCTCGATACCCGAACCACGGCGGCCAGGCGCGCAGTATCTCGCTCGCGCGCGGCACGGTTATAATGCCGGAAAAATCTTACCTTAAGGCGGACCACGCTCATGCAAGTTGAACGCGCGACGCTCACGGCGATCGAAACAGCGCCGTGGGCCCGTAACTGGCTTAATTGCTGGCCGCTGTACCTGCTGCCTCATCACGCCTTGTCGCGCTTGATGCTGGTTGCGACGCGCCTGCGTTTTCGACCGTGGAAAGATTGGCAAATTCGGTGGTTTATCCGCCGTTACGGGGTCGATATGGACAGCGTGGCCGAATCCGATGCGCGCGTCTACCCGGAATTCAATAGCTTCTTTACCCGCGCGCTCCGAGCCGATGCGCGCCCGATCGCCCCCGACCCTGGCTCATTGGCGTGCCCCGTCGACGGTAGCGTGTCCCAACTCGGCGACCTCCGCGACGGGTCATTGATCCAAGCCAAAGGACAGCACTACAGTGTGTCCGGTCTGCTGGCAAGCCGCGAGGCGGGGGCGTTCTTGGGGGGGCATTTCATCACCTTTTATTTAGCCCCGAAAGACTACCATCGAGTGCACATGCCAGTCACCGGGCGTCTGCTCCGATCGGTTCATGTGCCGGGGCGTTTGTTTCCGGTGAAACCCAGCACGGTCCGGGGGATAAACGATCTCTTTAGCCGCAACGAGCGCATCGTTTGCCTGTTCGAAACCCACGCGGGCCCGCTGGCGCT
>JBOIDH010000163.1:0-5593 GCA_050740495.1 Gammaproteobacteria bacterium
GTCATCAATAACCTGCCGGGCGACGTCATGCGACAGCGCGGCGGGGGATCCGTCATCGCCGTCAACGTCAGCGCGGCCGATGACCTCCGCTTTCCGCCTTCCGGCATCCCGTCCGAGTGGCGGATCTTCTGGAACAAGCTGCTCCCCTTTGCGCGGCCGGTCCCGGTCCCGGGTCTCGCGGCCATCGTGATGCGGACGCTGTTGCTCGCGAGCGCCAACCGCACGGCCCTCGTGGAGCGCGACGCCGATCTCGTGCTCAAGCCGCCCCTGGATGCTTACGGCCTTTTAGAGTTCAAGAAGATCCACGCCATCGCCGAGGTCGGCTACCGCTACACGCTCGAGGCCGCCTCCCGCTGGAGCGGGCCGCGGGGCGTGGTGTGATGCGCTGGGCGTCGAGCACCCGGCCGATCGAATGCTCACGGCCTACCGCTTAGCGGATGGGCGGTACGGTGAGCCCGTGATGCAGGAATTGGCGGGCACGACCCCGGGTAGCGTGCTGCCGGAGCTGGTGATCGCGTGGGACCATCTGGTCTCGCGCCTGCCCAAACCGGATCTTTGAGATTCACCATAGCTCGGAAGCTCCGCGGGTACAGCTCAGCCGTGTGACCTCGCTATGCCGCCCGCAGCATGAAATCCACATGTACCGCATCGAAGGGAAACACGATCCGTCTCGTATCGGTTTTTTGCAGGATGCCAGAATCCAAGAGCGCCCGCATATCGCCGTGCACCGCCTTGACGTCACGGCCCACGCGCCGGGCCGCCTCGCGGATCGTTATCGGCCCGCTGCCGGTCATGGCTTTGAGTAGCTCCCAGCGCTTGCCGGTCAGCACCTTGAACAAGAGCGCCGGCGTTTCAAAACTAATGCGTGGACCAGATACCTCACCCGTGTCCCAGGCCTGTATGAAGTCCTGGAGCGTGTCCCCGACTGAACGGACATCAAGCGTTACTGTTTTCATCGCGCCACCTCGTCACATCGTCAAAAAAATCCGCCACCAACCGCTCGATGGTCGAAAAGCCGTAAGGCTCTTCTCCCGACCCCCTATGCCTGTGATCGCCTTTCCCCATCTCGTTGTCATAGCGCAGCACGCAGCGGCCATCAGCTATTAGGGCCAACCGGTACTTGTATGCGTGGGTACTGCCGGGAAGCGGGTGAGGCAGCTTCCACGCCACGATTTCGGCGAAGGCATTCTCAGCCACAATCACGCGCCGCTTGAACAGTTCCGTGGCACGCATGTTGGAGACAATAACAACACGGCGGCGTGTTGTCTAGAACTCCAACAAGAAGCCCCGCGGCCGCGCGCGATAACCGCCGCGCTATGCAGGAGCGCCCGTCGCGCGACGGCTGTAGGGGAACCGGTGTAGAATTCGCGCCGATGCGCAGAGGAGCTGTGATATGAACCGAGCAATCGAAAGAGAGATCTGCCAGCAGCTCGACCGGTTGACGCCCGACCAGCACCGCCAAGTTTTGGACTTTGCCCGTACGTTGGCGAGCCCGATGTTTCCGGGTGTATCCGGCGAGATAACGAGCCGCTTTGCTGGGACAACTTCCAAGGACGACCTTGTGATAATTACCAGGGCGATCGAAGCTGGGTGCGAGCGGGTCACTCCGGGTGAGTAGTAGGTACCTGCTCAACACGAACATAGTCATCGCGATCTTCGCTGCGGATGCAGCGCGTGGCCACTGTTGATGAGGTGTTCGTGCCGGCCATTGCACTCGGAGAACTCTACTACGGGGCTCGAAAGTCGGCGCGTTCCGAGGCAAACATCAACCTCATCGACGAGTTCGCCGCAGCGATGGCTACCCTCGGGTGCGATGGGGCCACCGCTCGGCACTACGGACGGATCAAGGATGGTCTGCGCGCCAAGGGTCGGCCCATTCCGGAAAACGATATCTGGATTGCCGCGGTCGCTACGCAGTACGGTTTGACGGTGGTATCACGCGATGATCACTTCGCTAACATTGCGGGTCTTCCAGTCGAGGTATGGTGACGTGGCCACATGTAGGCGAAAACCCGCTTCGACACCGATGTCTGGAAACAAAGCCGCACGGCGGTCCACCCTTTGGAAATCGGCCCTAGGGGGTCTCAACGCTCGGAGCGCGATGTTTAGGGCATCTGCGCATACCTGTCTCCAATCGCCCGCCAGCAAATGAACGATTCCGGGAAAACGTGAAAGCCCATGTTGGACAGGCGCGTCGGGCAGTGCCAGCGGGGCCGCCCAACGGCGACATAGGGATGCACCAAAATAAATCACCCCCTTTTGCTCTTTTGCTTTTGCTCTTTTGTCCTCTTTCTTTTGTCCTCTTTTGTCCTTTTGTCCGATGCATCGAGATAAGTCACCCCTATCGCTATCAAACGCTGCGCACGCGCAGCGCCAGCGTTTCGAAATCATCGGGGGCCGGACAGGGGGTCCATTGATATGTATCGATAAGTACATCGGCATGTACATGGCGTCCTCGCCCGATCCGGGAAACGGCCGACTATAGCTCGTAGGTTAGGTAGCCGGTTCGTTGGGTTACGGTTTAGCCGAACCCAACTAGGGACTATATCAGCCACGCAGTAAGCACGTCCAAGGCAATTCGCAAGCGATCGCCGGCATGCTGGACGACGCGAATAAGGAACCGGTTCGGATAAGCGCTGGATCAGATAGATGAAGCACGCGGCGTGCGTTACCTCGACTTCACCCCCGTAATGATTGTGAGCGGCGCCTGCATCATCGGGGCGCGTCGCTATCGGTCTCGGGACGACACGTCATGTACGTCTGGCGGGAATGGCCGCTGCTCTCTTTTTGGGTATCAAATTGGCGTTATTCTTGCCGTCCCTGCGGTGGGGAGAGTTAATAGACTATACCCACACTACAGGCGACTGATTTATGGCAGATCTAATACCTGACAGGCTACCGTCTCGCGCAAGCAAAGGGGAAGAGAGGTTATTCTCTATCCTCAAAAACCTGCCTGACGACTACATCGTTTACTACGAGCCTATCGTAGAGAATCGATACCCCGACTTTGTGCTCATAGGCCCGGACCTCGGGTTGATGGTTATCGAGGTCAAAGGTTGGTACCCCAACGACATCAAGGCCGCGGATCCCAACGACGTGCTCGTGCTCGAAAGCCGCAGGGAGACTCGGAGGAAGCACCCTCTACGGCAGGCCAGGGACTACATGTTTGGCCTGATGGACTACTGCAAGAAGTTCCAAGAGTTGCACCTCCTCTTAAACGGCCGCGGCGAGTATGAGAACCGCTTCTTCTTCCCGTTCGGAAACATAGCTATCCTCTCCAACATCACCGCGGAACAGCTACGAGGCCACCCGCTCGGCGACCTATCCTCGATATTTCCTCCTAGCCGGGTGGTTACCCGAGATATGCTGCTTGACTGGGAAGGGCTTTCTCCGGAAGAACACAAAGAGACTCTCCGTGCCTGCTTCGACCCTTCATGGTCCTTTCCCAAGATGACCGAGAGACAGGTGAATGCCCTACGCGTCATCATCCACCCTGAGATCCGCATAGGCCCTCCAAAGCCCGGGGTGGCCACCGGGCCAGACTCGGCGCAAGTCCCTAATCTCAAGGCCCTCGACCTCAAGCAAGAGCGTAGGGCGCGCAGCATCGGCCAGGGGCACCGGATCATCTATGGGGTCGCGGGTTCCGGCAAGACGGTCGTATTGGTCGCCCGGGCGAGGTTGCTGGCTCAACAGAGCCCTGAAATCCGCGCGCTCGTGCTCTGCTTCAACGTGTCGCTTTCAGCCTACCTCAAGCAGTGCCTGGCCGACTGTGGGAACGCAACGGTCATTCACTTCCATGGCTGGGCCAAGGCGAATGGCGTGCTATTCAATCATCAGCGGAACGAGACCCACGATGATCTGGGCGAGCGGCTGCTAGGGCGTCTAGAGCAGGGATACGGGGACGCACGGAGCTACGACACCGTCCTGATCGACGAGGCCCAAGACTTCTCCCCGAGTTGGTTCTCCTGTGCCCTGGCGGCGATGAAGGAGCCGAACGATGGCGATCTGTTGATCGTCGGGGACGGGAGTCAGGGCCTGTACCGGGGAAACCGGGCGGTGAGCTGGGAGAAGCTCGGGATCCACGCCCGTGGGCGTACGATTCACAAGGACTTCGACCTCGACAAGAACTACCGCAACACGCGGCAAATCCTGGAAGTCGCTGCGGCCTTCGCTGCTCCGGCATCGCCCGAGGGGAGCGACGGCGTGCTCGCGTCCGGCATCGATCCGGCCAAGGCGCGACGTTCGACGGGTCAGAGACCACTCCTGATCAGGGCTAAGGATCGGACGGAGGAATATGCGCGCGTCTTGCTCCTCGTCGATGGATTACTCAAAGGCGAGCACGGACTTAAAGGGATCGATGGGCCAGTCCAGGGCAGCGAGATCGGGATCTTGTACCCGCGCCTGATCAAGGGAGACCGCCAACTATTCAGTAGTTTTCTGACGAGCCTCGGCAAGCGTGGACCCCTTGTGTGGCTGAACAATCCGGAAGACAAGATAGCAAAGCAGCGCGTGTGTGAGCCCGGGATCAAGGTTCAGACCATCCACTCGGCCAAGGGTCTGCAATATCGCGTGGTCATCCTCATGTGGGTCGACCTGCTTCCTTCCGGGTTTCCGGATAGCGATATCGAAGAGGAGCGTCGGCTGATGTATGTCGCACTTACCCGTCCCGAGGACATGCTCTTTATCACCTGTTCCGGAGACTCGGTTTTCATCGGACACATCCGCAACACCGGCAAGGTAGATCTTTTGTAATACTGGCGCTCCATCTAATCGCTACAGCATGCTTGCCGGTACCCACATCGCCTTCGCGTCAGCCCTTTACCTCAGGGGCGCGGCGCTCTTCGAGTACGACACCGACCTCATGGGCCTGTACGCCGGCTTCGGGGATCCTGCGGGCGGTCACCGTGCCCTCCAGCGGGCTTCCAGAGATCGCGGAAAAAATCCCGAAACCGTTCAGAATCGGAAATCACCGGACTAGCAACCGACAAGGTGTGCGGTGTTATACGTTCTTCCACGCCGGCGCTCTCACCGGCGCGCAGCAACACGTATCGAATCGCAGACCCCGAGAGCGGCCCGCCACGTTCGGATGTGAAAACAAAACCCGCTGCCGGATATTGACGGCGCAACTTGCGCAGCGCGCGCAGCTCATCGCCCTCGATAATGTGGACACGACCACGCCTGCCGCGGCGAGCCGGGATCAACATTTCGCGCTTATCGAAGTCGATATCATCCCAACGTAGATCCGCAATTTCATACAGCCTGAGGGCGTGGCGAAACAAAAATAAGATTAGCATTGCGTCGCGGTATGGGTTGCGGCTCGTTCGCTTGGCGGCGGCCATGAAGCGACGGATATCCGCTTCGCCAAGCGTCCCGTTCGCAGATCTGCCGTAACTAGAAAACCGCTCGGGAAAGCGATCGGAAGCGGGGCGCTTTTCGGGAGCGCCGATCGGTTCATCGAAGGCGGCGGATTTCCACGGACGAGATCCTGAAGCCGTTCTGTCAGCTCCCTATCGCGAAGCGATGCACGTCCACGCTCATTTAGGCGCGGATGAAGGATTTTGATAGCTGCGCTTTCCACCTCTTCGATAAAATC
>JBOIDH010000164.1:0-5586 GCA_050740495.1 Gammaproteobacteria bacterium
TTTCGGTAAGCGTAGCTCGGCTTCAAACCTCGCACCGTGAAATGTACCGTATAGCGAGTGTTCGCCGGGCGCGGGCGTCGGCGAGATCTCGGTCGGGGCGGTGGTAGCCGCAGGCGTCGATGAGGGTTTCGGCTTCGTCGAGATCGGCCTCTGGGGTGCGCCCGGGCCAGGTGATACTCATTCCACCATCCAAAGAGCCTGGCGCGACGTAGCAGCGGGTCGGCGAGGTGGAGTCTCATTCCACCCTGCCAGCCTTTCTGCGAGTTGCCGCCGCGGGCTGGGGGTCCATCGCGCCGATGAGCCGCCCGAGCCCGTCGTAGGCGTAGCAGACCTCCTGCGCCAGCGCTGATCGGCCGCCTTGCAGCAGGATCAGCCCAGCCATGAGGGAAATTTTTCGTCTCGTGCTACACATGCGGTATCATGGGCTTGGAGCTGATGTCAAAGGAAAATGAGGTATTGGAGGTGATGCGGGTTGCCCAATGGATGGACACCCACCTGAATGCGATGTAGAGGGTGTATATGAACACACAATTTGTCGTTGATGTTGAAGGCCGTAAGACCGCCGTGGTCCTGCCCATTGATGATTTCCGCGCCCTGATCGAACGCTTGGAAGAGCTAGAAGACCTTCGCCTGATTGAGGAGCGGAGATCTGAGCCGCGTATTGCCATTTCTTCTTTGGAGGAACTCCTTGCCGCCGTGGAAGCTCCACATCAGCCAGAGCGTCCTTAAGGATCTGCGAGACCTTCCCAAAGAGATCAGGGGAAGCGCGGCTCTCTCCATCCTCGAACTGGCTGCGACCCGTACCGGCAATGAGGTGGCGATTATTGCTGTCAGGCATCGTAAGGATGTGTATCGTGAGTTAAAGTAATCGGCCCCTCTGCCTGTTCGTTCATCCATATAAGCTCTTAGTAGGGTGGGTTAGGGCGACAGCCCGTAACCCACCAGACCGCCAAGCGAAGCTTGGCTGCAACTAATCGTCATCGCATTGGTACCGATATGTATTCTTGTTTAACAATCGCCATAAAACCTTTTCCCATTCGGCGGATTACGCTGCACTAGCGGGCTACCGCCGCATGATGTATATATACTTTGTCAAATGCAAAGAAGTCACGGCGGAGGACTCTATTGATCATGTGCCAAAAATGCGGATCCCCCTCGGCTGACCACAGGTCAGAGCTTCCTCGTCGCAATTTCCTCAAGCTCGCCGGAGCGGCGGCTTTCGGGATTGCCTTTGCCGATCATGTGCTGGCCGCTGCCAACGAGGCCCCGCCCAAACCGCGCAATGTCATTTCCCCCGACGCGGCGCTCGCCCGTCTCATGAAGGGCAACGAGCGATACGTCAAGGGCTTGATGAAGCGCCATGACTTCTTCAACGAGCGTCCCGCATTGTCCCTCGGGCAGAATCCGTTTGCCGGCATTCTCAGCTGCGCGGATTCGCGCGTCGCGCCGGAATATGCCTTCGACACGGGCCGAGGGGACGTTTTCGTCTGCCGGGTGGCGGGAAATTTCGCCAATGCCGACACCGTGGCCAGCTTTGAATATGCCGTGGCCGTCCTGGGCACCCCGCTCATTCTCGTGCTCGGCCATAGCAAATGCGGAGCGCTGGAGGCCACCGTCAAGGCCGTGAAAGACGGCGAGAAATTCTCCGGGCACATTCCCTCTTTGATCACAGCCCTTCGTCCGGCCGTGAAGACGGCCATGGATGAATCCGGCGATCTGCTGGAGAACGCCATCAAACAAAATGTCCTCCGCACCGTGGAGAAGCTTAAAGGCGCCGGGCCGATCCTGAGCAAAGCCGTCGAAAAGGGGACATTGCGCGTGGCCGGAGGGGTTTACGATCTCCACACGGGCAGGGTCGGCATCATGGCCTGAAATCAGGCGAATAGAAGACTTGCCAGAGTTCTCTGGTCGTGCGCTGACCTCAAGGTCGATCCAGGGTCTCGGACGGGGTTTGATCTTAAAGTCAGTTTCTTGTATTTCAACTTGACTCTTCGCGTATTCACTATAAAAGTCTACTATACTTCCGGGCCCGTGAGCTGGTGCGGCTCGCTGCAAAAACGACTGGCCCCGGGGAAAGAATAGCCCTGTCGTTTTTCCGTAACGTGTTATCAAACCCCCTTTGCCGCAATGGGCTAGCAGAACCGCAGCGAGTGATATGACCTATCGGCTTGGACTCGACTTCGCCCAAACACAGGATCGTGATGATCCGCTGGCGCGCTTGCGCGCGGAGTTCCATCTCCCGAAACAGGCGAACGGCGCCGATGAGATCTATTTTTGCGGGAATTCGCTGGGGCTGCAGCCGAAGCGCACCCAGGCGTATGTGATCGAGGAGCTGGAAAAATGGCGGCAGTTGGGGGTTCGGGGTCATTTCGAATCCCGCTGTCCCTGGATGCCTTATCATGAGTTTCTGACCGCGGAGACGGCCGGGCTCGCCGGGGCCGAGCCGCGCGAAGTCGTGACGATGAACTCGCTCACGGTCAACCTGCACCTGATGATGGCGAGCTTCTACCACTCGAGCGCCGAGCGGCACAAGATTTTGATCGAAAAACATGCCTTTCCTTCCGATCATTACGCCGTGGAGTCGCAGATCAAGTTCCACGGCTTCGATCCCGCCCGCTCCTTGCTCTTGGCCATGCCGAGACCCGGCGAGGACTGCCTGCGACTGGAAGATATCGCGGACGTGATCGAGCGCGAAGGCGCGGCGATCGCGTTGATATTACTGCCCGGGGTCCAGTATTACACCGGCCAGGTCCTCGATATGGCCGAGATCGTCCGGCTCGCTCATCGGCAAGGCTGCGTGGCCGGTTTCGACCTCGCCCACGCGGCTGGGAATATCCCCTTGAGGCTTCACGAGTGGGGCTGCGATTTCGCCTGTTGGTGTAGCTATAAATACCTCAACGCGGGACCCGGCTCGGTGGCCGGCTGCTTTGTCCACGAGCGCCACGCGGAGCGCTTCGATTTGCCGCGCTTCGCGGGCTGGTGGGGCCATGACAAAGCGACGCGGTTTGAGATGGACGCCGAGTTCCGGCCCATCCCCGGCGCCGAAGGCTGGCAGCTCAGCAATCCGCCGATCCTCTCCTTGGCCGCGATGCGTGCTTCGCTAGCGCTATTCAGCGAGGCCGGCGGCATGGGACCGCTGCGAAAAAAGTCAGAGGCCCTCACGGGCTATCTCGAGTTTCTCTTGCAAGCGATGCTCGCCGAGAAAGTCGAGATCATCACCCCGCGCGAGCCTTCCCGGCGTGGCTGCCAGCTCTCGCTGAGGGTCAAAGCGACCCACGGAAGGGGCTTGTTTGAAAAAATCACCGCGGCCGGTGTCGCTTGCGATTGGCGCGAACCCGATGTGATCCGCGTAGCCCCGGTACCGCTTTATAACCGCTTTGAAGAGATCTACCAGTTCGTGGAAATCCTAAGAGCGAGTTTCTAAGCTCAAAAGCATGCGATCCAAGTCCATCACGGTGATCGGCGCCGGCCCGGCGGGCGCGTTGCTCAGTATTTACCTGGCGCGGCGTGGTTATGAGATCACCGTGTACGAACGCCGTCTCGATCTGCGGCGGGTACGGATCCCGGCGGGACGATCCATCAATCTCGCGCTCGCCAATCGCGGTATGCACGCGCTCGCCGAGGTCGGGCTGATGGACCGTGTCAAGCCGCTCTTGATCCCCATGCGCGGCCGCATGGTCCACACCGAAAGCGGACCCCCTCGGCTCCAACCCTACGGGCACAAACCCCACGAGGTGATCTACTCGGTGTCGCGCAGTGGGCTCACCGCGCTCCTCATAGAGGCCGCCGAGTCGAGCGGCCGGGTCGCGATCCGTTTCAATCACACCTGCCAGGGCGTTGATCTTGAACGCCACCGGCTGCGCTTTCGGGATGACAGCAAGGACTTCGAGATCGACTTCGATCGGGTCATCGGCTGTGACGGTATACAGTCTCGGATCCGTCAGGCCATCCTCCAATCGGCCTCGGGCCTTTGCGAGGAGGAACCCCTCGCCCATGGCTACAAGGAATTGAGCATCCCCGCAGGCGAAAATCAAAGCTTCCGGATGGAAGCCAACGCCCTGCATATCTGGCCGCGCGGCGATCATATGCTGATCGCTCTTCCGAACCTCGGCGGCGGCTTCACGGCCACCCTGTTCTTGCCTGAGGAAGGCGATCCGAGTTTCGCGGCGCTCTGTGACGCGGCGCGGCTGCGTGCGTTTTTCCATCGGCAGTTCCCCGACGCCCTCGCCCTCATGCCGCGCCTCGCTAGAGAGTTCTTCCATCACCCGACCGGCAGGCTGAGCACCATTCGCACCCGTCCGTGGCATTTCCGGGATGAGGCGCTGATCCTGGGCGATGCCGCGCACGCCATCGTGCCCTTTCACGGTCAGGGGATGAACTGCGCATTCGAGGATTGCAGCGCCCTCAACGACTGCCTGGCGCGCTCGGCTGAAGATTGGGACACCGCCCTCGCCGAGTTCGAGGACGAGCGTAAACCCAATGCCGACGCCATCGCGGACCTGTCCCTGGGAAACTACCTGGAGATGCGCAGCAGCGTGCGCGATCCGAGATTTCGGTTGCAAAAAGAGCTCGCGTGGCGGCTGGAGGAGCGCTACCCGGATCGCTTCATTCCCCGCTATTCGATGGTCATGTTCCACCGCATTCCCTACGCCGAGGCGAAACGCCGGGGCGCCATCCAAGACGAGATATTGGAAACCCTCACCGCGAGCATCCACGACTTGGACCACGTGGATTTGGCCTACGCCGATCGGTTGATTGAAGCCAGATTGGGTGAGAGCTTGTGAATGAATCTAGCCAAACATATTTGATATTCAAGCATTTCGTTAAACTCCCTCTCCCTCCGGGAGAGGGTTGGGGTGAGGGGATTAGAATAAGGATAACTCATCGTTTTATATCCCCTCATCCTAGCCTTCTCCCGGAGGGAGAAGGGACTTCTCCTTTTGTCGTAGTGGTTTTGTTCAACATTTGGGCGGTAAAAATCTACTGCGCATCCCGCCGCATCGTTGCGCGCCGTGCGCCTCGCGCGCGGACTTGCTCGCTACGCTTTCTTCACAAGCTCTGACATGAAACCTCCATGAGCAATCTAGATGACGAAGATCTGAGCCCGTTATTGCCGGAACTAGCGGCCCGGATCGACGGCGAGGTGCACGCGGACTCCGTCACGCGCATGCTCTATGCGGCCGATGCCTCACCCTACCAAGAGCTCCCGCTCGCCGCCGTGCGGCCGCGGCACGCCGCGGACTGCGCGGCCATCGTGCGCTTCGCCGCGCGCCATCGTATCCCGCTGATCCCGCGCGCCGCGGGGACGAGCCTCGCGGGCCAGTGCGTCGGCAGCGGCCTCGTGGTCGATGTCTCGCGCCACCTGACCGAGATCTTGGAGATCGACTGCGAGGGGCGCCGCGTACGGGTGCAGCCGGGGGTGATTTTGGAGGACCTCAACGACGCTCTCGCACCCAACGGGCTCATGTTCGGGCCGGATACCTCCACCGCCAACCGCTGCATGATCGGCGGGATGATCGGCAACAACGCTTGTGGCTCCCACTCCATCCTCTACGGCACCACCCGCGATCACGTGCTGGAAGTCGC
>JBOIDH010000165.1:0-5567 GCA_050740495.1 Gammaproteobacteria bacterium
ACACCGTGCACGGTGAGATTGACGATATCCTCCGGTAACCGGTCGGAGGGCGCGTTCAATAGCGCGACCAAAGCGTCGGCGCCCTGGTCCACGCCTTCCTCCAGCACCGTCTCCGCGCTATCGCCTTGGGACGGCCAGCGTTGAACTTCTCCGCCATAGAACAGGCTCCAGTTGGCCTCCCATAAACCGCTGGCTACTTCGTCGAGATGGCCCGCCAGGATCGCATCGGCTCCGTAGGGGTTCGATACCTCGCCGGTCGCCGTTGCCGGCGGCGTTTGCAGATCGGACAGCCATGCCCGGTCGCGCTCATCCATGATCGGTATCACGATGGGTAGACCGCGCTGCCGGGCTTGATACTCGATGGCGTGCGTGTAGCCCGAAGCGTCGTCGCGGCTGACCATAACGCGTTTTTCGCCGGAGCCGAGCGAGACGCCCACCAACACCAGCGGACGCTCGCGGCCCCAAAGATTCAAACCCGCGCGACGGAGAGCGCCGCTGAGCGCCTTCGCGTCGAACTTCACCGCTAGCACACGCCCACCGCCGCCCGCGTTCCCCTGCCCGGCCTCGGAGGTCTGATATCCGTATTGCTGTATGTAAACCTGCGGCTCCTTGAATAGGCTCGCGACACTTTCGCGCTGCGCGGCATTGCGATCGCCCGTGAGCTTGACGAGCACGACCCGGAGCGCCATTTCCATCGCCTCGGCCTTCGCGGCCGGCTCGCCGCCCGCCGTCGGGATCTCCGCCTCGTAAAGCCCACGCACCTGGGCCCCTTCACTCGCTAAGGCGAGGACGGATCCCGCGGCCAGCAGAAGATATCGCACCGAGCGCATGCGCGGAACGTATGCTAACACGGCGGCCGCCGTCAAGGTTTGCCGCGCGAATCGCGCGCCGCTACCATAAGCCGATGCGAAACGGCCAAAAAAAGGGAGTGACTTACCGGGACGCCGGTGTAGACATCGAGCGTGGCAACGAGTTCGTGCGGCGCATAAAACCGTATGCGCACGCGACCCACCGGCCAGGGGTGGTGGGCGGAATCGGCGGCTTCGGGGCGCTTTTCAGCCTCGCTGGCTTGGACTATAGCAAACCGCTGTTGGTCTCCTCGACTGATGGCGTGGGCACCAAGCTCAAGCTCGCGATCGACCTCAACCGGCACCGGACGATCGGCATCGACCTCGTCGCCATGTGCGCGAACGACGTGGTCGTGCAAGGCGCGGAGCCGCTGTTTTTCCTCGATTATTTCGCCACGGACCGGCTCAACCTCGACACGGCCGAGCAAGTGGTCGCCGGCATCGCCAGAGGCTGCGAGCTGGCCGGGATGGCGCTCATCGGCGGCGAGACGGCCGAGATGCCGGGCTTGTATCAAACAGCGGACTACGATCTCGCCGGATTCTGTGTCGGCGTCGTGGAGGAAGATCGGCTTATCGACGGACGTGGGGTGATCCCGGGCGATGCCATCATCGGCATCGCCTCGAGCGGCCCGCACGCCAACGGCTATTCCTTGATCCGAAAATTGATCACCGACTCCGGCGCAGATTTGACGATGGATCTAGGCGGCCGCAGCCTCGCCGATACCTTGATCGAACCGACCCGCATCTACGTGAAGACGATCCTCGCCTTGCTCCGTAGCGTCCGCCTCCGGTCCATCGCCCACATCACGGGCGGGGGCTTCATCGACAATTTGCCGCGCGTCATGCCTCGGGGCGCCCGTGCGGTGATTACAACCACGGCGTGGCCGTGGCCGCCGATTTTCGAATGGATCCGGGATGCCGGTGACATCGAAACGCGGGAGATGTACCGGACATTCAACTGCGGTATCGGCATGGTCATGATCGTGAGCCCAGACGATGCCGGCGCGGCGCTCGAACAGCTCCGGCAGAGCGGCGAGTCCGCTTGGCGAATCGGTTGGGTGGAAGGAGCAGGGGAGGGCGATGCGCAGGTGGTCATCGATGCCGGCTAGCACTTGGGCCTGCTCGTGACGATTTTTTCAAAACCTCTCGGTCGACTTGGCTTTAATCTTGGCCTGCGCCGCTGCGAGAAACCCGCGCAGGATGTTCAACTCGTTCTGATCGAGGCTGACGCGATTGAACAATCGCCGCATGCGCCGCATGAGCCGGCGCGGTTTCTCCGGATCGAGGAACCCGGCATCGATCATGGTCTCTTCGAGGTGCAGGTACAGCCGGGCCATCTCGTCGGCGGTCGCGGCGCGTTCGATAGCGAGATCCGCTGCCGCATCGTGAGGGATCGCGGCTTGGCGCAATTCGTAGGCGATGATCTGAACCGCGGCCGCGAGATTGAGTGAGGAATACTCCGGAGCGGCCGGCACCTTGACTAAAAGCTGGCACAGCTCGACCTCGGTATTGCTGAGTCCGGAATGCTCCGGCCCGAAAAGCAAAGCAACCTCCCCGCGCCCGGTCGCCTCGATGATTCGTGACGCGCCTTCGCGCGCCGAGACAGTCGGCCAGGGGATGCTGCGGTCCCGAGCGCTGGCGCCGACCACCAGACCGCATCCGCGCACGGCCTCACCGGGCGATCCGCAGATCACTGTCTCCCGCAGCACATCGGCAGCTCCGGCGGCCATCGCCGTAGCGTCGGCCGAAGGATAACGATTGGGCGCCACCAGGAAGAGACGCCGGAGTCCCATGGTCTTCAATGCGCGCGCACTGGCGCCGATATTGCCGGGATGCGTCGGCCGCACCAGCACAAAGCGCAGTTTCGCCAATGCGCCACTATTCATCTGGGATTCAAGATTGTTTCGCTTCCACGCACATGGTTGGATAGAATCTCGCCTGATTTATCACTACGCAACCCCCGAGGCAGCCCACCGATGCACCCCATGCTCAATATCGCGATTCGCGGCGCGCGCAAAGGAGGTGACATTATCGTCAGGCACCTCGACCGCGTTCAAGGCTTGAGAATCGATACCAAACAACAGAACGACTTTGTCACGGAGGTTGATCGGCTAGCCGAGGGTGCAATCATCGAGATCCTTCTCAAGGCCTATCCAAACCATGCCATCCTGGCCGAGGAGAGCGGCACTCATGGGAGCGACGAGTACCAATGGGTCGTTGATCCCTTGGATGGCACGACCAACTTCATACACGGGTTTCCGCATTTCGCCGTGTCCATCGCCCTGAAGTACAGGCGGCGGCTGGACCAGGCCGTAGTTTACGACCCGCTGCGGCAGGAGCTGTTCACGGCGAGCCGCGGGGAGGGAGCGCTCCTCAACGATCGCCGCATCCGCGTCACTCAACACCCTAGCTTGCCGGGGGCCTTGTTGGGCACCGGGTTTCCGTTCCGGGAATTGCAGCACCTCGACCGCTACCTCGCGATGCTCAAGGCGCTGATCGAAGTGACCTCTGGAATACGCCGGGCCGGGTCGGCGGCGCTCGACCTCGCCTACGTGGCTTGCGGGCGCTTGGATGGCTTCTGGGAATTTGGATTGAAACAATGGGACATCGCCGCGGGCGCGCTTTTGATCCTCGAAGCCGGCGGAATCGTTAGCGATCTGGAAGGAGGCCCCGGTTATCTTCGTTCCGGAAACGTCGTCACCGGCGGGCCCAAGGTGCACAAGGAAATCCTCAAGATCCTCGAACCCTTCAGGCCCAACCCGAATTTTCCCGCCGTTTGACATTACTACCCGCGGCGGCCGCCCGGCTGTCACGCGCCGAGCCGTGGGCGCTACCACGCCGGATACGCCCCGGTCAATGCGCCCGCGACCGGGCTGAAACAGCGTTCACAGTTATTGTCATGACCGTCCCGGCATGGGCCAGGGCGTTAAAGATACGCCATCAACAGTCCGATAAGATTAAACGCATTGCAAGGTGGCCCCGGAACGAAATTGCCGGAAGCCTGCATGCGGCGCACGGATGCGGATGAGGTCCAAGGATGGACCACCTCCTTCGCGCCATGCCCGTCCTTCCAAGGCGAAACTGCTATCATGAGCACAGCCTGCGCACAACACAGTCTAGCTATTATACGGCCTCGTGATTAACGGAGGGCGGCATGGGTATCATCCGAACCGAGCTTACACTCAGGAATCCGGCCAGGGAGGGCTTAGAGCCGGTCAGTGTCAAGGCACTCGTCGATACCGGCGCCGTCCATCTCTGTATTCCCGAGCATCTGGCCATTCAACTTGACCTAGGCGAGCTTGAAAAGCGGGAGGTGACGCTGGCGAATGGTCATAGGGTTGCCGTGCCTTACGTCGGCCCCATCGAGGTCGGATTCAAGAACCGGCGCTGCTTCACCGGGGCGATGGTGATCGGCGATGAACCGTTGCTCGGAGCGATTCCGATGGAAGATATGGATCTGGTAGTGGTGCCGAGCCGCCAGACCATCGACGTTAACCCCGAGAGTCCGAACATCGCGGGTTCGCTCGCGAAATGAGTAATCCGGCGAGCTCGATTGCAGGCGTAGCGTGCGCACAACGCTACACTCGAGGCGAATAAAAAGCACCTCGCGGGGAGGGGCTTTGAGATCTTGATGATTCCCTACGCTGGCTATAACCGTCAGGGAAAATACGCTATGCTCAACGCTGTGCATTAGCCACCGGTCTCAGCAATGACGGCGATTGCCTTCGATACCTTGAAGTTCGCCAAGCGCCTTAAGGAGGGCGGTTTCACCGATCAGCAGGCTGAAACGTTGGCGCAGGCGGAGGCCGAGTTTATCGAGCAGAGTCTTGCCACCAAGCGGGACGTCAAAGAGCTCGAGGTGGCGTTAAAGCGGGATATCGAAGAGCTTCGGGGCGGCGTCAGGCGGGATATCGAGGAGCTCGAGGTGGCGCTCAAGCGGGATCTCAAGGAGCTCGAGGTGGCGCTCAAGCGTGATCTTAAAGAGCTTGAGGTGGCGCTTAAGCGGGATATCGAGGAGCTTCGGGGCGGCGTCAGGCGGGATATCGAAGCGCTCCGCGCCGATCTCAAACGGGACATGAAAGAGCTTGAATACCGCATGACCATCAAACTGGGCGCGTTGCTGGTGGTGGCGGTGGGTGCGATGGCGACGTTGGTGAAGCTGCTATAAACGCCTCCGGGGAACCCCATGTAACCTGGGTGGCGTGCAGCAGAGCCCAGGGATCAAGAGCAATATCCAATAACCTCCAAGAGAAAGCCCCTCCGGGGAGGGGCGTTGGGTTTGAAGATTCCCGGATCCCGCTTCGCTTCGTCCAGGCTACGTCGGTTTAGAAAAAGGATTTGAGAATCAGTGCGGCGACGCCACCTATGAGCATAGTGAGCATGAATTTGATTAACTTGCATTCACCGTCATGCTCTACTAGTTTGCGATCGAGGCGTTCTATGTCCGCTTTCAGCTCTAGTCGCAGACCCAGAATATCCGGCTTCGTCGTTAGGCTAACATCAAGCGCCTCGGCGAATACATCCTTCTGGGCCTCGGCCAAGGATCACACCCACGGGTCGATGGGCAACACCTTGAGCACCTCGCCGGTCTTGCGGTCGATGATGGCGGTGAGATCTTGTTTGCGGGCGCGCACAGGGAGGAAACCAAGGTCTTTTGCGCGCCCGGCGAACCCCTTCTTCAAGGCCGCGAGTTGCGGTTCAGCTTCGGCGCGCTTCTGC
>JBOIDH010000166.1:0-5554 GCA_050740495.1 Gammaproteobacteria bacterium
AGGCGGCCCAGTCCGTGATGATGGCAAGCGGGTCGCGGGAGGCACGGGGATAGGCCCGCGCTACCAGACTGTCTAGCTTTGTGTTCCGAAGCCGAGCGATGGCTGCTTCGTCCTTCACCAAGCCAAACCGCCGCGCCCACGCGAGGGTATGCTCGTGTACGGCCTCGCGATGGGGGTTCACGGCCGAAGGGAACGGGCAGAAAAGCGTAGGGAGAGTTATGTCTTCAATGGTCATAGCGATTGTTTCGACACGTTTTCACCGCGGGGCGGGTAGTCAGCGAAGACCTGGGCGCGTCCTCGCCCGGCCCGCTTTGCCGCGTACATCGCATGGTCGGCGTTGGCCATGATCTCCTCGACGCTGCTCCCGTGGTGGGGTAGGAGCGCGATGCCGCTGCTCGCTCCGATGCGGTAACTCTTGTTGCCGTAGACGAAAGGGGCCTCCGCCAGGCGCTCGTTGAACTGCCGTGCGAAGGTCTCGGCGCCTAAAGCGTCGGTGTTCGGGAGGAGCACGGCGAATTCGTCACCGCCAAGGCGGGCTACAACGTCCGATTTCCGGGCGCGGGAGTTTAACTCCTCGCCGATCATGCGCAGCAGCGCGTCCCCGCCGGCATGGCCGCTGGTGTCATTGATCTCCTTGAAGTGGTCGAGGTCGAATAGCAGGAGCGCCCCGGTGACCCGTGTACGGGCCACCTCGTCACAGGTGCGGGTGAGATCTTCGAGGAAGCGATGGCGATTGCAGAGGCCGGTCAAGGTATCGTGATTGGCGAGCCACCGCATCCGCGACTCCGCCTGCGCCCGCTGGGTCACGTCGAGACCGACCGAGACCACGGCCACCTCGCCAGTGTGTTCGCCGTGCAACCGCGTATGCACCCACATCACCTGGTGCCGGGTGCCATCGCGCCCCAGGAGGTCGTGTTCGTGGTCGGCGCGCCGCCCTCCCCTGGCGTAGAGATCGTCGAGCTTGCTCAACACCTCCTGATGCGCTTCGACATCCGCAATGAGGTCCACGAAGCGCCTGCCCTGGAGCTTCACCGTGGAGAACCCCGTGATCTGGGCGGCAAATTCGTTGGCCATTTGGATGATTCCGTGGCGGTTCTGCGTAACCACCAGGACCTGAGCGGCGTCCAGGACCCCTTGCATGAGGTCGCGCTCCTGGGCAAGCTCCCGGTTCTTCGCGGAAAGCGCCTGGTCGGCCTGCTCGATCTGGTGCGAGAGCGTCAACGCCGTGTCGTACAGGAGGTCGATCTCGTCACGGAACGATACGGCCTTTTGCTGTACCGCCAACCGTCCGCGGGCCGCGCGGTGTTCCCCTTGCGCGAGCAGTGGCAGCGTTTGGGTGAACCACCGCAGACGCCCGCTCAGCAAGCGTACCAGATAAAGCAGGAGCAACTCTCCCACCGCCAAAGCACCGGCCGCGGTGAACAGTCCTTGGCGGGTCGCGCGCTGGATCTCGGCGAGACGCGCGCTCACATCCGAGATGAACAGGATGAAGCCCGGCTCGGCGGGGATGAATTCAGCCAGAGGGAAGCGCTGCACCTCGAAGCTAGCCCCGCGCGACTGCAACAACCGGCCGCCGTCCAAGGCAGTGGGATCGGGGTACTGCCCGCTCAGCTTCGCCAAGAACGGGGCCAGCCGGTCCGCATCGGTCAGGGCTGGGACCGCGGATGCCCAGCGGCGCAGGATGGCCCCGCCATTACCCGCGGCCGGCACGACGATGGCGATGTCCGTCCCGGTCAGAGCCCGGAATTCGATGACCAGATCCGCGATCGATTGGCCGAGCCCCATGACCCCGATGTCTTCCCCCTCGGCAAGAACCGGTACGAAGGCGTGCAAGAGGCAAAGCGGCTCGCACCACAAGAAAGTCGCCGGGCGTTCCTCGCCATGGACCTGCGCCAGCGCCGCCCGCAGCCGCTCCTCGGGCAGCTCCGGAGCCCCGGCCGGCGTCCACCGCCACAACCGCTCGCCGCCGGGGGTGTAGAACTCTATGCGTTGCACGTCCATCTCGTAACCGAGGCCCGCGAAACTCGCCGCGGACACCGCCGACAAAATCTTTCCGGTGTTGCCGCGCTTGAACGTCTCGACAACGTTTTCCATCGACACGATCGTGCCGCCCAAACGCACCAACCGGTCCGAGATCCCGGCGAACAATCCCGACATTTGCCGGCGGAAGGACTGGACTTCGGCCACCCGTTGCGCATGATACTGGCCCATCAGGTGGGAATGGCTCAGCCAGTAAAACGCGGCGCTCAGGGCGGCCAACAGGCAGCTCATCCATAGGAAGCCCTTCCATTGCAGGCCGACGAAACGCTGGCGCCGGAGCGAACTACCGCAGCCATCGAACGGTGCTCGCTCGGGCGCCGGGCTCATCGCTAGAACCGGTAGGAGAACATCACCGCGAGCAGATCCCAATGACCATCCCCCCCGTCAATATTGAGCTGGGGGTTGTCGAGCGGGGATAGCCAGCCGGTGCCGTGGATATTGTGATACTCCGCGGCGACGAGCCAGTTCTGGGCGAATTCCCAGCGCAGGCCGAAGGTCAGGTCCTTGGCGAAGAAGCGGTGCCGCGGCAGGCCGAGCCCGCGCCCCGTTCCGCTGCCGTCATGATCGTCGGCATTGGCAAACATGGCGTCGTAGCGCGCGAGCGCCGACCAGCCCGGCGCGAAGCGGTACTGGGCCTGTAGGTAATAGAACTCGGCGGTGTTGTTCAGCAGGAACTCGCGGGCCACGGGGTCCGGCGGAAGTATCGGGAAGATTCCGCTGCGGTCGAAGTTGAGCTGCGCGTATTCCCCCGTAAAGCTCCATTCCTCCAGGTTGACCTGCGCGGACACGACCGGCGCAAAAATCTTAACCGTTCCCGGCAGGAAAGCGGGCGAATCGGGCTCGAATTCCGGGTCTAAGCCTAGGACCGTAAACAGCAGTCGGAACTGGCCTTCATGCCACTCGTAGCCCGCCCGGCCAAGGAAAAAGGGCCCGCCGCCCAGGGAGCCTCCCGGGGTTCCTGCGAGAAACTCGACGCCGGTGCCCAGATTCGGCTCTGAGACCAAAAATTCGGCACTGAAGCTGTGCTCGCCCAAGCCCCAGCGTCCGTAGAGGATACCCCCATCCGAGGAAAGCTCCGGTGAACGCAGCCCCACGACATCTAAATAAAGAGACTGGGGCAAGAGCACGCTCGGCCGGGTCCAGATGGCATCGCGCGCCTCGCTATAGAAGCCAAAGGGGTTCTTCACGCGCCCGGCCCGGACGCCGAGCGTCAAGCTCTCCCCGATCGGCAGGCTATAGTCGAGGTTCGCGTAATCGAGCCGGAAGTCCTCCTCGTCCGAACCCGCGGTATCGCGGTAGATGCCCTGCGCGGCGACAAGGAGGTTCGGCCAGGGGTGTCCCAGGACATTCATGCCGAGCTCGTGGAACTCCAGGCTGCCCGCCCCCTGGCTGTTGCCGAACACGTCATTGGCCGAGGTGTAGGTATAGCCCTGGCTCAAGAAGCCATGCGCCTGGAAGTCACCGAAACCGAGGTCGATGGCGCGCGCCCCTAGCGGGTGGCTTAACAGCGCGACAGCAAGAGCGGTCGCGGCGCCGGAATGGTATTGCGGGTTGATTATTGGAGTATACATGTGGTCCCCTATTCCTCTATGTAACCGATACCGCCCGGTGTGGCTTCCACCCGGCCGCGCATTTCATGCACACCTTGCACCACCGTGGGAGGTACGCCGGTCCCCGAGTACACCATGCGGTCCCAGGTGGAGCGGAGTTGATAGGGATAGACGCCCAGCACCTCCTTGGTAAACCGGATGTGGAGCGCGTGCCGATCGGGCAAGACGAACGCCCGGACCGGTGTGCCGTCCGGCCACTTGGTCTGGCGCACGAAGAAGATCGCCCGCAACTTTTCGCGGTCGAGAGGCGCGTTGGAATAATTCGAGCCGGTGTACGCTCGTACGGTGGAGTCGGCACTCGCCGGGCCCGCCGGCCAAAACAAAAGCGGCAGGAGCCCGCACAAAAGACGGCGTGCGAATGCGCACCGCCGCCCACGCCTCGCCTCAAAGCAGGCAACACACTTTGTTCGCAGATAGAAACCTGACATCTCCCCTCCCATGTCCCTGCGCGCGATAGTGTAGCACGGGTTCGGTCCTTTAAGCCTGCGGAAACTGCGGTCGACGATCGGCTCGGCATGACGCGCTGAGACCCTCACCCGGATAAATTTTTACGCTGAGCGCTGGCGGCGGGGAGGGCTCCATCCGCGTCAGCTCGAAGCGATGTTTGCGGACGGCGCCGGGGCCGGGTACAAGAAGCAGTGCGCGTGATGAGACTTCGTAAACGCGGAGGCCGCGGGGTATTCAAGCCGGCAAGGCGCAAACGCCTTGGGACAGCGCGGATGAAAGTAGCATCCCGCGGGCGGGCCGGCGGGGGAGGGCAATGCCCCGCCGAGGCGCAGCGTTTCGCGTTGGGTGATTGTATCGATGTGCGGTACGGCCGCGAGCAGGGCTTGGGTATAGGGGTGCTTCGGGTTCTCCAAGACCTCATCGGCGCGGCCTTGTTCCACGATGCGCCCGAGATACATCACCGCGACGTAATGGGCGAGATACTCGACGACGGCGATATTATGGGTAATGAAAAGATAGGAGAGCGTAAGCCGGTCTTGCAGGTCTTTCAGCAGGTTCAGGATCTGCGCTTGCACGGAGACGTCGAGCGCGCTGGTCGGTTCATCGCAGATGATGAGCCTGGGTTCCACGGCTAGGGCCCGCGCGATGCAGATCCGCTGGCGCTGTCCGCCCGAGAACTCGTGCGGGTAGCGGTGTTTGGCGTCGGCGTGGAGTCCGACTTGTTGCAGTAGCTCATCGATACGCGGCTGCCGCTCTCGGCCGCCGATATTCTGGGCGAGCATACCTTCTTCGATGATCTCGGCGACAGTCATGCGCGGGTTCAGGGAGGCGTACGGATCCTGGAAGATGATCTGGATATCGCGCCGCCGCCGGCGGAGCGTTTCTCCGCTGAGCGAGCGCAGGTCCTCGCCGTCGAACCGCAGGCGCCCCGAGGTGACGGGCGCCAGCCTCAGGATCCCTTTGCCCGCGGTGGTCTTCCCGCAGCCGGATTCACCGACCAAGGCGAGGGTCGTTCCCCGCCCGATGCTGAGTGACACCCCGTCCACGGCGCGCACATAACCCACGGTGCGGCGCATGAGCCCGCGGCGGATGGGGAAAAAGATCTTGAGATCGTCGACCGACAGCATCGCCGGGCCGAGGTCCGGCGGGCCCTGTAAATCCGCGTCCGGCGCCCTCGCGGCCGCTGGCGATGGATATTGATTAGGCGCGGATGCGGAGGTGTAAAGGTGGCAGCGAACCGTGCGCCCGCCGTCGATCGCCGCTAACGCGGGGACCGATTGACGGCACTCATCCCACGCGTATCCACAGCGCGGTGCGAAACGGCAGCCCATGAAGCGTTGCGTTAACCGGGGCACGGCGCCGCCAATCACGGCGAGCCGCGCGCCGCGCTTCGAGATTGCCGGAACGGAATTGAAGAGCTTCCGAGAATACGGGTGGGCGGGGGAATGAATAAACAA
>JBOIDH010000167.1:0-5546 GCA_050740495.1 Gammaproteobacteria bacterium
CTATTCGTGTAATTGACTACCCGCCGACCCAGCGATATAGTCCTACTGAGCCACAAAGGCCGTTTGAAAATCCTATTCGCATTCGCACGGCTCGGCGGGCTCGCGCGGTGCCGCCATCACCCCGCAACTCATACCCAGACCGCGTTTGCGCTCGGGCCTGACACGGGCGCGAGAGTACCCGCTTCGTGCGTTCGAGTCGTTGGCTCCCCAGGTACTCCAGGAGTTCGAGTACTCTCGTACTCGGGACGGCGATGTGCTTGGGGTCCAACTACTCGGAGTGTCGAACCTGGATTCCCACGTTTGGAGAGGCCTCACTCATCTTGCGATCGTCGAACTGAAGCGCGCCGCGTAGCCACAGGACGTTCACGATCCTACCTCTCTCCAAGGGAGACGTGTCGTCTCGCGGCGGTTGAACCCTCCGCATACGTGGATCCATGCAAACTCTTGCGTCCATCACCGACCTACTCGGACCGGAGAACAGCCACATTGCGGCATCGCGCGTGCCGAGAGCTGGGTGAAACAGATCGCCGGACCAGTACACCGGGTCGGCATCAGCGCGCGGTCTCGCACTCGTTGCCCAGTTGAGGGATCAGCGCGGCCAGGTGAGCGTCGATCTCGTCAATTCGTCCGTGGCAGAGGACACCGGGATACGGAAATTCGCCGTCCGCTTTCCGAAAACGGCGCGCAATCTCGTCATTGAAATCACCGGTCTTGGTCATGAACTGTCCCCACCAAGTCTGATAGTGGGTGACGCCGCGATTGATCGCCGTGCCCGCGAATCCGGGCGGGAACAGCCGCCGGCAATCGGGATGACCGTTGAGCCACGAGTGAAACCACAACACCTCGGCCGCCGGGTGCTTTGCTCGGCAATCGGCGACGAGCCGTCGCAGCGAGCCCGCGAGCGATGCCAGGTCATCGAACGGAGATCGCGGCTTGAGGACATTGTCGAAGTGCAGTGCGACCTCTCGGCGGGGCGCCATCGGTAAGCCGAGTTTCGCGCGCGCCCACGCAACCACATGCGGGAAGTTCAGGAGCTTCCCGAACATGCCCGGCCGGTCACCCGTGCCCTTCCACGCCATCTGATAGTTCCAGCAGCCAAATGGGCGCTCGGGAGGCACACCGACATCCTTCGGCAAGCGCTTCTCCAACAATGGCCAAAGCAGTTCGAGACCCCGTGACTCGAGTCCCTCCGTATCGCCGGCCGGAGACTGTCGAATCATGGCACTAAGCTGATCGGCAAGGGAGGTCCACTGCGGATCCCGCCAGCCCGATGCGGGGTCGTGCGTCCCGTCGTAAAGCGAGGTGAGGCGGTAGAGATCCACGCGCGAAGTCAACACCTTCGGCAGGTCCGACTCGCGGCACAGTCCACGCGCCAGCTGCCGACGGACGTACCAGAGGCTCAGCGGGACGAACTTGCGGACGAACCGCCGCCTCACCTCGAGGTCAGGCGTCAACTTCGCTACCCGACGGTATGGCGCTGCTGTTGCCGCGGTGCGCCGCCGTCGCGATGCGCGACCACGGTGTCGAGGCTCCGCGTAGACATCGGCGCGCCTCTGCGGCACGCGTCCGCGGCGTCCTTTCCGGCCAGCGAGGCGCGGTCCATGCCCGGCCGGTTGATCTCATACAGATTCGCAATCCCATCCAGGTACTCCTTGACCATCTGCATCCACTTGACCCGCCAGTCGAGCCATTGGGTTGCTGCGTTGACGCGCGTCAACTTGATGACGAGCGAATCGAAGATTCGGCGCTCGTCGATCAGTCCGGCGCGAGTCGCCTCTCTTATCGCCAACTCATGGAACTGGCTCTCTGAAAGATCGCCGAGGCCGTCGCCGTCGAGAAAGAAATACTCCAGGCAGAGCGCCGCCTGCCCGGGCGGGACCATGTCGGTGTTCCATGTCGCGTAGTTTACGACTCGCCCTACCTGAAAAGACATATCGTTGACTTCGAGCCAGTTATGCGGGAAACGGGGCGGGTGATGGGCCATCAGGTAGACGAGTACGGTTGATTTCTTGAAAACCACTTCGTTCGGCGGCGGCGCTACGAGTTCGGCCGGCGGGCCCGGCCTCAGCAGCTGTACGAGGCTGCGCAGCGGTATTCCGCAGATGAAGCTCCCGGCTTCGATATCGACCGTTCCGTCCGCGGTTCGCAGGCGGACCGAGCGCGCGCGACGCTCCGCGACCGTGATCTCTCGCGCCTCGGCTCCCAGGATGAACGTTGCACCCGCCTCCCGCGCGCCGGCCTCGAGAAGGTCGACGATCTGGCTGGTTCCCCTGGCCGGGTGGCGCCACTCAGCCTGAGCGGCGTCATCGGTCGAAGTCTCCTTCCTTCTGGCTATCGCTGCCCAAAGCGCGGCGAAGCGTCGTATCAAGTGTGGGCCATCCTCGAGCGGAATGTCGGTCAGCGGCGAGCCATGAAATTTGCGTATGAATCCGTATTCGAAGAACTCGTAGAAGGTACGGCCGAAACGCAAGAGGTAGTAGTCCTCGATGTTCCTAGCCACCCGGTCGCCTGGCTTCACCTGCGCCCAAAGGAAGTCGCCGAGCAGCCGTACCTGTTGGGATGGCGACAGACTCAGCAGCGTGCGCATGGACGGGCGTTCCATAATTCCACCGTCGCTCAGAAGCCCGACGTGGTGCGGATACACACGAAAGTCGTTCCCGAGTAGCCCAGACCACAACGCATGGATCTCAGGAAGCCGCGAGTACAGCTCCTTGCGGCCCAAGTCCAGCGAGAACTCTCCGCGGGTTACGCCGCGCATGAGTCCGCCCGTCTCATCGGAACGCTCGACGACGGCCACCTTGGCGCCGTCCCGCGCCAGAAAGTACGCAGCGGTCAGGCCACTCGGACCCGATCCAATGACGACAACGTCAAACCGGTTCAAGGTCGATTGACCCGTCGATTCGCCGCCGACTCGAGCATGGCACTATCGCATCGAGATCATGTCGCGCAACCGCGCGATACTAGCCGCGAACATCGCCACCGAACCATCTCCCATATACATGCGTCCCGCGAACATCGCCACCGAACCATCTCCCATATACATGCGTCGCAATTCCAGCGGGTCCTGCCCGGGTACTGCGAATCCGTATATCGTCGCCACCGAATAACGGATCCCGAGGTCGGCAAGCATCCGCTTATTGGCTTGCGTGAAGTCCTCCGTTTCCCCATTCGGATAGGCAAAGCAATCGACGGTGCTCCCTAGCCGACTGCGGATCAACTCGATCGATGTAGCGACCTCGTCGCGTGCCTCCGCGTCCGTCAAACGCGACAGGATCTTGTGACTGTGGGTGTGCGCGCCAATCCTCACGCCGCCGGCCTGGATCTCCTTGACGTGCATCCAGTTCAGCATTCCCGGCCGCCCCGCGTCCGTCGACGCGCCGCCGAGCGTGCGGCGCAGATGCTCGAAGGCTCTTGCGAATCCGGAGGCGTCCTGCTTCTTCAGCCCACGCCCGACGTCAGCCCGGGCCTGCAGCCGCTTTGCCGCGTTATCGATTGATGACGCAGCAATCTCGAGTGGAGGGCAATCGAACGTGCGCGCCTCCGTGTAGGCGAACAGTGCGCTCAACTCGTCCATCCACAGGGTTTCCCCACTCTCGACCGGCGCCGTGTTCAGGAACAGCGTTGCCGGTAACGAACGCTTTTTCAGGATTGGCAGCACGATCGCATGTGTGTCTGGATAGCCGTCATCGATCGTGATGGCCGCACGCGGTGGGCCCCCCTCTTCGGAATTCAGCCAACACACCATCTCGTCCAGGCCCGTCACCTGGTAGTAGTCCTGCAGGTGGCCGACCTGACCGTCGAAGACGGCTGCCGGCAACGACGGAAAGAAGGGGTCGTCATTGTCGTTGACCTTGTGGTACATCAGCACGACGCCGACTTTGCTGCGCCGCCTATTGATGGCGAGCCGTAGCAACCCGCTCGACACCAATGCTCGGGCTACCGTCTCGCGAATCAGGCCCATGCACGCCCTCTAGAGTACTTGCATAATGGCGTATAGGCGCTTACTGAAACAACATCGACAAAAAATTGTCTATAGTTGCGGTGCCACGAACTGCTCCGACAGCGGCCATTTTTCGGAGCGTAGTCTCCGCAAAGCGTAGATTCTTTCACCGTGACTTCTTTGCATCCGACAAAGTATATCATGCGGCGATTCTGGAATAGGCCTCGGGGAAGTGTTGGTTCCGGAGATAGAGCGAAGTTCCCATGACGCGGCGTCGCCTTCTTTACTTAACATGCTTTCCTCCTGTAACAAATGTTCGTAGGGTCGTTACTCAGAGGACTTTGTTGACGCGACCCATGCGCAACAAAGCCTAACGCAAGATCCTCGCCCATCTCGGCTTGCCTATCCGGGCACCGCCGCGCGCTCACCCGCGCGCCCGTTACGTGTCTCTATCAGCTCATATTAGGGTCGGGACAAAGCCGTAATAAATCCCATGCCTCTGGAACATACTCGGCCCATGACTGCTGCTTGGGCCATCGAAGAGATCGGTAGCGCGGAATTCCAACGACACATCCTTAGCCCCCGGGGCCTGCACATGAGATGAAAGGTTGAATGACCGCTCCGGGTCGGCAAGCGACCGCAAAAACGGTCACAGGAATGGCGTCGGACAGAGGCCTTAGGTATCGTCAATAAATAACTTTTATAACTTGGTCGGCCTGCTCGCCTGTTTCTTGGCGCGGCTGGATCCGGGGGGGGCAATCGTATAGTTCCAGTCGCCGGGGAATTCGTCAGGGACCAGGTTCAGCGACGCCATATCCTCGTCGGCAACGCGAATACCGGTTGGATACTTGCCCGTGTCGAGCGCGGCACGGACCCGCAGGCCTTTGGTTGTGGTGGTATTGGCGATCAGGTTTACGATCACCCACGCCAATTCTCGGTAATGTGGCAGAACATCCGGTGCTCGATCTTGTACCACTTACTGGTGCCGGGTGAAGTTACACACCGAGATACGCAGGCCGGTGGTGTTAGCCATGCGCTGAAGCGCCACCTTCCACAGTCGCGTCCGCGAGCGGTTGCTTCCCCCGCCATCGGCGGTGATGAGCAACGCTTGCGCGTTGGGGTAAGTCCTGCGTCCCATGCGCCGCCACCAGCGCTGAATCGATTCCACCGCAAACTCCGGGGTATCGTGATCGACCCCGACACTGACCCAGCCGGTGTTGGCACCGAGGTCGTAGATACCATAGGGGATCGCCTTGCCCAGTTCTTCATCCTGGAAATCATGCACCCGCACCGGGGGCGGCTGGCCTTTGGGATGCCACTCCCGTCCCGCATCTTGAACTCGCCTACCAACTCCTTCTTCTTCGCGGGGCCTATCTGAACGAATACGCCTTCCGCTTCAACCGCCGGTTCTATCCGATGACTGCGTTCAACTTCGTGCTCGGGATCGGCGTCCGTTTCGAAGCGCCAACGTATGAGAATTTGTACCGTGGCGAGTGGCACCATCCGAAGCTGACCGAAGTGGCGTCAACCGGATAGGCATGGAACCAAGAATCTCCGAGCGGCTACTCGGACATCGAGGTTGAACAACAGTTGTAACTCCTGATTC
>JBOIDH010000168.1:0-5506 GCA_050740495.1 Gammaproteobacteria bacterium
CTCCCTATGTAAATTCATCCGCGGAGCCGGCCGTTAACACCTCCGCGCTCAAACTTAGAAATTGAAACGCTACAGTCCGCTTATAGAGGAACTGATCCACTCCCTGCGCTGTCTTCCCGGTGTGGGTCCGCGATCCGCGCAACGGATGGCGTTTCACCTTTTGCAGCGCAACCGCGATGGGGCTCAACGCCTGGCCCAAGCGCTGCTCGCGGCCATGGCCGGCGTCAATCATTGTGAGCGCTGCCGTAATCTAAGTGATATACCGCTGTGCGCGATCTGCGCAAGCGAGAGGCGTGATCCGAGCGTGCTGTGCGTGGTCGAAAATCCCGCCGATGTGCAATCGATCGAACAAGCAGCGGCGTTTCAGGGCAAGTATTTCGTGCTCATAGGCCGCTTATCGCCACTTGACGGCGTGGGGCCGGAGGCCATCGGGATCGATAAGTTAAAGAACCTGCTGAGCGGCGGCGAGGTCAAAGAGGTGATCATCGCGACCGGTGCCACGGCCGAAGGCGAGGCCACGGCGCATTATATCGGTGAGGTCGCGCGTGCGACCGGGCTGCGCGCGACGCGCATTGCCCATGGCATCCCGGTAGGGGGGGAGTTGGAATACGTCGATAGCACTACCTTGTCCCATGCGATCGCCTGCCGCCGCGATCTGTGAGCGCCCTATCCATGACGCCAGCGACCGGCAACCTCATCTGGATCGATCTGGAAATGACCGGGCTCGATACGCTTTCCGATCACATTATCGAGATCGCGACGGTCGTGACCGATGGCCAGTTGCAAATTTTAGGGGAAGGACCCGTGCTTTCGATCTACCAGCCCCCGGAGGTGCTCGGCGCTATGGATGATTGGAACAAAAAACAGCACGCGAAATCGGGATTATCGGAACGGGTCCGGCAAAGCTCATGGACGGTCGCGGCCGCGGAGCGGATGAGCTTGGACTTTGTGCGGCGGTTTGTGGCGCCGTCGGCCTCGCCCATGTGCGGTAACAGCGTGTGCCAAGATCGGCGCTTTTTGCACCGGCTGATGCCCGAGCTCGAGCGTTTTTTCCATTACCGCAACCTCGATGTCAGCACCCTCAAGGAGCTCGCACGGCGCTGGGCGCCCGAGCTCAAACCCTATGATAAAGACTCCAATCATCGGGCCCTGGAAGATGTCCTCGCCTCGATCGACGAGTTGGCCTATTACCGCAAGCGTCTGTTCAAGCTCTAATCGATGCGCGTACGCTCATCGCTTCCGCTAGCGCTATACCGCGCCGAGTCCGTACGGGCGCTCGATCGCGAGGCAATCGAGGGCGGCGGGCTCGCGGGTTTGACCTTGATGAATCGTGCCGGCGCGGCGGCTTTCGAGGTTTTGCGTACCCGCTGGCCCGCGGCCAGCCGGATCCTCGTTCTCTGTGGCCCCGGTAATAACGGCGGAGACGGCTATGTGTTGGCGCGCGAAGCACGGCGCGCGGGCTTGACGGCCGCGATACTGCAGGTTGGCGACACGGCGCTCAAAGGCGATGCGCGCGCCGCGGCCGAGACGGCCCTCGCGGCGGGCCTCACGCCGCAGCCGTTCGATGCTTCGTCTCTGGGCGGCCATGAGGTGTTGGTGGATGCGATGCTCGGTACCGGCCTCGATCGCGAGGTCCGCGATGAGTTTCGCTTAGCCATTGAGTCCGTCAATCAGTCGCCGCGCCCACGCCTGTCGATCGACATCCCTTCCGGACTCAATGCCGATACGGGGGCGGTGATGGGGGCGGCGGTGCGCGCCGAAGCGACCGTCAGCTTCATCGGTCTCAAACAGGGTATGTTTACGCGCGCCGGTCCGGAGCATTGCGGGGAGATCTATTACGATGATCTGAGCGTGCCGGGTGCGGTCTTTGAGCGCGTGCCGTGCTCCGCCCGCCGCTTGGAATTTGGGCCGCTGCGCCGCCTCATGCCCCAACGGCCGCGCGACGCTCATAAAGGACGGTTCGGCCACGTCCTGGTCGTCGGCGGAGAGATCGGGTACGCGGGAGCCGCCCGCATGGCGGCCGAAGCGGCGTTACGGGTAGGCGCGGGACTGGTCAGCCTGGCCACGCGCGCGGCCCATGCCGCTACGCTCTGCGCGGCGCGCCCGGAGATCATGTGCCACCCGGTGGAAACGGCCTCCGAGATCAAGGGGCTTTTAGATTCAGCCACGGTCATCGCGTTGGGTCCTGGTCTCGGCCGCTCATCGTGGGCCGTCAATCTCCTCGCGCGTGTCATCGAGAGCGAGCTGCCGATGGTGGCGGACGCCGATGCCTTGAATCTCGTCGCCCTGGACCCCATCGCCAAGAGTACTTGGACGCTCACACCCCATCCGGGAGAAGCAGCGCGCTTGCTGGGGATGACGGTGGCGGAGGTTCAAGCCGATCGCTTTCGGGCGGTTGCGGAGCTGCAGCGCCGTTACGGGGGCGTCGCCATCCTCAAGGGATGCGGTACGCTCATCTGTGGTCCGAACGGGGACATCAGCCTCTGCCCTTACGGTAATCCGGGCATGGCAAGCGGGGGGATGGGCGATGTGCTCACCGGGGTGATTGCGGGGTTGCTGGGGCAGGGCTTATCTTCCCTCGATGCCGCCGCGCTCGGCGCCTGTTTACACGCGCGCGCGGGCGATCGGGCGGCCGCGGCGGGTCAGCGCGGGCTGCTGGCGAGCGATCTCTTTCCCCATCTCCGAGATCTCGCGAATCCGACGCAATCTGAGAGCTTGTGAAAAAATCTGCTGTGCTCGGGATCTCGCGTTCCGGCGGTGCTCGGAATCCTTATGTATTTCAATATACACTCCGGTTGCTCGTCCCGTCCTTGGGACTCGCCCCTGCGGGGCTTGCGCTCCGTTTCGCTCCCGGCGAAACGGTCCTGCGCTCCGGCGGAAAGCCAGGGCCAGGGACTAGCCCTGCTTGGCGCGCCGAGGATGCAACGCGACCTCCCATCGCTCGCGACGATTTTTTCACAACCTCTGAGTTTCCCTAGAACGAGCGAGTGAGCCTCGACTGGCGCTGTGGCATTGGCACCGAAGCGGAGATGGACGGGCTCGCCGCGCGCTTCGCGCGGGCGCTTGGCCGCGCCGCGGGCACGGTGTTCCTGAGCGGTGATCTCGGCGCCGGTAAGACCACCTTCGTTCGTGGTCTATTGAGGGCCCTAGGCTATCGCGGCTTGGTCAAGAGCCCGACTTACACCTTGGTGGAGACGTATTCGATTGGCGGGCGCTCGATCCATCATTTCGATCTCTATCGCCTGGCGGGTTCAGACGAACTCGAGGCTATCGGGGTACGCGACTTTGTCGACGGGCAGGCGCTGTGTCTGATCGAATGGCCGGAACGCGGTGCGGTGGGACTATTACTGCCCGACCTGCACTTGCGCATCGCCCTCGCCGGGGAGCAGCGTGAAATAGCTTTCGAGGCTTACAGCGAATGCGGGAATGCGGTCTTGAACCGGATGAGCGAAGGACGGGTCCAGAATTCGGGTGCCTGAAACAGACCTGGAGTATATTATGGAAATTCATAGTGATAGTGTAGATATCTAAATAATACTTGAAATTTATGCTATAACGCCCCAAAATAAGAACTACCAATAAATTCGGCGTCGCTCCCAATGCCACGCGGCCTATTTGCGCTTCTTTTAAGCATCGCCGTCCCTTGCCAAGCGGCCAGTATCAGCGGCCCACGGATGTGGGCGGCCCCGGATAATACGCGGGTGGTCTTCGATTTAAGCGCTCCGGTGACCTACCACCTTTTTACGATGACCCATCCGCACCGCGTGGTGCTAGACATCGAAGGCGGGCGCTTCGTGAAACCCCCGCCGCCATCGGATCCCGCGGATCGATTCTTGAAATCGATTCGATACGCCCCCCACGGACAGAAACTGCGTTTGGTGTTGGACCTTAAGCAAAGAACCGAGGTTAAGGGATTCGCGCTTGCCCCCCAGCGGCCCTACGGCCACCGGTTGGTCGTGGACCTCCTGGGCCACGAGGCGGTGGCGCCGCAGGTGGCCCCACTGACTTTCGAACAGCTGCGCTTACGGAACGTCGTGATCGCCATCGATGCCGGTCACGGGGGCGAAGATCCGGGGGCGATAGGGAAACGGGGTGCGCGCGAAAAGCAGGTGGTTTTGGCCATTGCCCGTGAGCTTGCCCAGCGGGTCAACGATGAACGCGGAATGCGTGCGGTGCTCATTCGCGATGGGGATTATTTCCTAAGCCTTCGGAACCGCATCAAGCGCGCGCGCCAGCATAAGGCCGACCTGTTTGTGTCGATCCACGCCGATGCGTTTCGCGATCCGCAGGCCAGTGGCTCGTCGGTCTATGTGCTTTCCAGGCACGGCGCCAGCAGCGAAGCGGCGCGCTGGCTCGCGGAGCGGGAGAATGCCTCCGATCTGGTCGGCGGGGTCAGTCTCGACGACAAAGACGATCTCTTGCGGAAGGTGTTGCTCGATCTATCCCAGACCGCGGCCATCGACGCCAGCGTGAACGTCGGCGGCCGCGTTCTACAACGCCTGAATCGGCTTGGTAAGATACACCATCAGGGCGTTCAGCGGGCGGGCTTCGCCGTCTTGAAATCGCCCGATATCCCTTCCGTTTTGGTGGAGACGGCCTTCATTACCAATCCGCTCGAAGAACGCAAACTCACGGATCCCCGCCATCAAGGGGCACTGGCCGCAGCCATCTTGGATGGCATCCGGGCGTATTTTCTGGAGGCGGCTCCGCCCGGGACGCTGCTCGCCATGCACAAGGACACACTGAGCGAAGCGAGCGCATCGACTCTACGCGCCCTGCGTTAGCGCGATCATGTTCGCTCGACAAGCATAGAGCTTGCGAAAAAATCTGCTGCGCTCGGGATTTCGCGTTCCGGCGGTGCTCGGAATCCTCATGTATTTCAACATACACTCCGGTTCCTGCGCTCCGGCGGAACACGACATTCCTTCGCTCGCGACGATTTTTTCACAAGCTCATAGCCGGATCAAAAACGGCGAACGCTAACGCACGCAACAGGCATCCCCGTATGGCAGGGCTTCACCTATACTATCGTCTATGACGATCGCGCCTGGCCGAATTCGTTTATTGTCGGATGATCTCATCAATCAGATCGCCGCCGGGGAGATCATCGAGCGTCCCGCGTCGGTGGTCAAAGAGCTTATTGAAAATAGCCTCGACGCCGGGGCGAAGCGTATTGAGGTTGAGATCGAGGGCGGCGGAATACGCCTTATCCGGGTGCGTGACGACGGTTGCGGGATAGCACCCGAGGATCTCCCGCTCGCGCTCCGCCGCCATGCGACGAGCAAGCTCCAGCGGGCGGAAGATCTCTATGCGATTACCAGCCTCGGATTTCGCGGCGAGGCCTTGCCAAGTATCGGGGCCGTCTCCAGGCTGACGCTGGCCTCGCGTACCGCGGGTTCGGACATCGGCTGGGCCCTTGAGATGGAAGGGGACGCGCGCCCTTCCGATCCTCGTCCGATGGCCCATCCGCCCGGGACCTCGGTTAGCGTCCGCGATCTCATGTTCA
>JBOIDH010000169.1:0-5481 GCA_050740495.1 Gammaproteobacteria bacterium
GATCAGCACCTGCCGTACGGGCCGATCCAGGGTCGTGATCACTTGGCGCATCTCCGCCAATTTCTCGGCCGTCTCTTGAATCAAGAGCGTATTGGTACGCTGGTCGACCGAGACATTACCGCGTTCGGTCAATAGCTTGTTTTCCTCGGCCTTGAGGAGGGTTGCGAGATCGCCCGCCTTGGCATAGTTGACCTCGATGAACTCGGTCCTGAGCGGCGCCAATTCGGCGATTTGCTTTTGGGTCTCAAGCTCGAGTTTTTCGCGCTGCGCGATCTCCTCTTGCGGTGCGACCATGATGACGTTCCCCGACTCCCGTTTTCCGAGCCCCTTGGATTTTAGGATGATCTCCAGGCCTTGATCCCATGGCACGTTCTTTAGCCGCAAGGTCACATTACCGGTTACCGTATCCGACGCGACCAGGTTTTTGCCGGTGAAATCAGCGATGAGCTGCAATACCGCCCGTACCTCGATGTCCTGGAAATTCAGGGACAGCCGTTCCCCGGTATAGCCGAACTTCGCTTTCTTTACCGCTTCTTCTTCCTCCTTGGTGAGCGGTTTTACTTCCACCGTGAGGATGTTGTCGGATTGGTAGGCCAGGTGCTCGTAGTATCCGGTGGGTGTAATGGCCATTCGGATCCCGCCCGCGTAAAGGAAGGTGTCGATTTCTTTCACCGGCGTTGCAAAATCGAGCACGTCGAGACGCCGATCGAGACGCTCCGGCAATCGAGCATCGACAAAATCAATCAGGATCTGATTGCCTTCTTCATGGATATTCGAGGCAATCGATGCATCCGACAATACCACGACGATACGCGCCTCGCCCGCCCCGCCACGCCGGAAGTCGATGTCCTTGATATGGGGTCCGCGAAGTAGGGGTTCCGGCGGCGCTTTCGCTACCTGTGCGGTGGGCGTAGGATGCGCCGCGACGGGCTGTCTTTGGGGCGCGGGCCGCGCCGCGGTTGCGGCCGCTGGCGTAGCACCCCCTAGGTTTATCACCACCGCGTTGCCATCCTTTTTTAATTGGTAAGGAACCAGCCGTGCCAGGTTCAGTACGACGCGGGTGCGTCCACCCGCCTCCACGGCGCTCACGCTTTGTGCCGGTCCTATTCCGATTGCGCGATGCTTCGCGGATAGGTTTAATCGCGTCTCGGGTAAATCGAGAGCGATGCGCGCCGGGTTATCGATCGTAAAGCTCAGCGGATCTCGCGCCAGGGGACTCGAAAGCTGCAACCGGATTTGCACCTCGTCCCCCGGCAGAGTCGTGAAGGTGACCGCATCCAGGCTGTTTTGGGCCGCCCAGGCCATGGACGATAGCGTCAACGCCAAGCTCAGCACGATGCTGCTCCCTACCCTTGACGCCACATCCCGCAACTCGATTGCTATCATTTCGTGAGTCCCCCAATATCGGTGTGTATTCATGTGTCTATCCCCTCCAGGCCTAGTCTTCTTCGCCTAAAAGCGCCAGTGACGCGGCGCGTTCCTCCCAGCTGCCCTGCGCATCGCCGATGATTTCGCGAACTTCTATTTTATCTTCGGCGATATTGATGATTCTGCCGAAGTTTTTACCCATGTAATTCCCTACCTTCACGCGATGGACCGTGCCTTCTTGGTCGAGCACGACCCCCCAGAAATCAGCGCTGTTCTGAAGGGTTCCAACCATGCGTAGGCCGTCTAGCTCGAAGTTTTCGAGCTCCTCGGGATTATGGGTTTCAATTTCTTCGATGTATTTTCTTTGCGCGTCGGACACGTTCCTTTCAATGTTGGCGCCGCGTTTCATCTCAAAGAACGGTTCAAACGGATCGCGTGCGTCGGCCTCCCCGGATTGGTACAGGTAGCGCTCATAGGGCTTGATCTCCGGAAGAGGGTCGATGGTGCCCCCTTTGCGGCTCAGGACCTCGGCGACGTAAGCTTGCAGATCACTTAGGTCATCGGAACCGCACCCGCCGAGGAGGAGGGCGGCGGCGACAAGCGCCCCGCGCATGGTGTAGTGGAGAAACTGTTTCTGGTGGCTCATGATTGCGATGGTTTCGTAGCGGTTGGATTCGGAGTTTGTGACTGCTGCGCGGCCTCCTCTTCTTCACCAAGATAACGGTAGGTCTTGGCGATCGATTCCATGATCAAACCGCCCTTATCCTTCGCCTTTATCTTGATATCGTGCTGGGTGACGATGCGTGGTAGATCAGCCACACCGCTGACAAACTGTCCAAGCTGGTGATAGCTGCCGGTCACGCGAATATTGATCGGTAACTCGACATAAAACTCGGCCGGTTGCTCGGACCCGGGCTTAAACAGCTCGAACTCGAGCCCAGCGCCCAGCCCCTGCTGAGAGATGTCGACGAGCAGCGCGGCGACCTCGGTTTTATTCGGCAGGCGCTTTAGCATGTCGCCAAACGACTGTTGGATGTCTTGCAGTTGCTCCTTGAGGGCATCGAGATTCACGACCTTGCTCTGCTTGGCCTCGATATCCTGCTTGAGGGTTATCTCCTTGCCTTCCGCCTGTTCGAGCAGCAGGCGCTGATCGTTAATGTCAAGGTACCAGCCGAGGCCTAGTAGAATCACGCACCCGAACCCGATCGCCGCCGCCTTCGCCGCCGCCGGCCAGCTACCGATGTTGTTGGGATCGAGATTTCGAAATTCCGACCAATTCATGACTTCGCTCCCTTAGCATCCGCCCCCGTTTCACCGGACTCCGGCTGGGCGCTTATTTGTTCGATGATCAGTGTAAAGTTGTTAATGCGCCGCCCCTTTTCATCCTTGGTTTCGATGATGTTGAGCTGAGGCTTTTTAACCCACTTGGAGGCTTCGACATTGCGCATGAAGTTCGATACCCGCGCGTTCGATTCCGCAATCCCCTTGATCGTGATCGCGTTGCTCGACTGGGTGATTTCCGTCAGCGATATTCCTTCCGGTAGCGTGTTGACCAGCTCATCGAAGATATGCACGATGATCGGGCGGCTCGTTTGCAGGGTCTCAATGGCCCGCATGCGGTCAATGAGCCGCTGTTTTTCCTTTTCCAGATCGCGGATCTCGGCAATGGTCTTGTCGAGTTTCTTGATCTCGCTTTCCAAGTATCCGTTACGCGCCGTTTGGTAATCGATGATGTTCTGGTAAACGACATGCACCAGTCCGATGGCCGCGACAGCGCACGCGGCTGCGATTCCGGCGTTGAGCAAAAATTGCTGCTTGCGTTCGCGCCGCCGCTCTTCTCGCCAAGGTAAGAGGTTGATACGTGCCATTAATCGAAACTCCGTAACGCTAGACCGAAGGAAGTCATCAACGCCGGGGCGTCATTGACGAGGATTTGCTCCTTGATCCGTGGAGAGATCGGCATCCCGGTAAAGGGGTTAGCCACCGTGACGGTGGTTCCGCACTTCGCGGCGATGAGATCGGTGATCCCAGAAATCGAGGCACAGCCTCCCGCCAATATCACCTGATCGACGGTCCCCACATGGCTCGACGAATAGAAAAACTGTAACGCCCGGTTCACTTCCAGCGCCATCGTTTCCTTAAAGGGCTCGAGCACTTCCGCGTTGTAATTCTCGGGTAATCCACCTTGGCGCTTCGCATGGCCGGCCTCGTCATAGGACAGGCCATAGCGGCGCTGAATTTCTTCCGTGAGCTGCTTGCCCCCAAACAACTGTTCCCGGGTATAAATGATCTTGAGACCCCGCAACACGCTTAGAGTCGTCGTGGTCGCCCCGATATCAACGACCGCAACTGTATCTCCTTCTTCTAACCGCGCGCCGCCCTTACCTAACACATGGCCCACGGCGTTCTCGAGCGCGAATGCCTCTACATCGACGACTTTGGCGACCAGGCCGCCCATCTCCAGCGCCGCGACGCGCACCTCCACGTTGTCGCTTCTCGATGCGGCGAGCAAGACATCGACTTTGTCCGGTTCGGTTTCCGACGGTCCCAGCACCTCGAAATCAAGACTTACCTCTTCGAGCGGATAGGGAATGTATTGATCGGCTTCCACCCGGATCTGGTTCTCTAGATCATCCTCGGCCAGTTGCGCCGGCATGGAGATAACCTTGGTGATCACGGCGGTACCAGAGACCGCGCAGGCCGCCGCTTTGGTCCGCGTTCCGGACTTTTTCACCGCGCGCCCGATCGCCTCGCCGACAAGTTGAACATCCGCTGTATTCCGTTCCGAGACCGAATTAGACTGCAGCGGTTCGACGGCGTAGCTTTCAACCCGGTAATGGCCTTTGCTACCCCCGATTTCCAGCAACTTCACCGAGGTGGAACTGATATCGATACCCAGCAGCAGCGTATTTTTGCGACCAAGAATAGTCATTTTTTTTCCTTACATCGATCAATGGTTAGCGATTGTAAAACGGAACTAATACATTAAAATTTAGCCGCGTCGTTGGAGGCGACATGTTCCTAAACGAGTCGATCCGACGCCGGAAACGCGTAAAAGCCCACTTTTCATTCTTAATTAATAGTCGAAATTAATTTGTTTCTCTATGTTGCGTGTTATCTTAAAGATCCTCATTGGAACCTTACTGCTTTCAGTGCTCGTGCTGGGCGGGTTACTTTACTACCTGCTACCGCGCCTCCCATCGATAGAGACTTTGAAAGACATCCACTTACAGGTACCGCTCAAGGTCTATTCACGCGATCTATCATTGCTAGCCGAGTTTGGCGAGACCCGGCGCGCACCCATGCAACTTAAGGACTTACCCCGGACATTGATCAATGCCGTGCTGGCCGCGGAAGACGATCGTTTTTTTCGGCATCCGGGGGTCGATTGGCGAGGTATCCTGCGGGCCGCGATCCAGTTGCTCTTGACAGGAGAGAAGATCCAAGGCGGTAGCACCATTACCATGCAGGTCGCGCGTAACTTTTTTTTGACACCTGAAAAAACCTATTTACGTAAAATCAATGAAATATTGCTTGCTTTAAAGATAGAACGCGAACTCACAAAAAAAGAGATCCTAGAGCTTTACCTGAACAAGATTTATTTCGGTCATCGGGCTTATGGCGTTGCCGCCGCCGCTCATGTTTACTATGGCACCGATGTGCAAAACTTGGGCCTACCTGAACTTGCGATGATCGCCGGCCTGCCGAAGGCGCCGTCAAAGCTCAACCCGATTACCGATTCGGACCGTGCCGTGGCGCGGCGTAATTTCGTGTTACGACGTATGTGGGAACTGGGGATGATCTCAAAGCAGGATTACCACGCCGCGAAACGCACTATGGATTCCGCGAGCTTGCATGGGAAAGCGGTCGAAATAGACGCCTCTCATCTCGCGGAGATGGTGCGCGTCTACATGGTGGAGCACTTCGGTAAGGAGGTTTACAACGCCGGCTACCGGGTGGTTACCACGATCAGCGATCGGCTACAAGCTGCGTCCACCCGGGCGCTTCGGCGCGGCTTACTGCGGTATGACCAGCGGCACGGTTATCGTGGCCCCGAGCAGCGGCACCCTTTGTCGGATTCCGTGACCGAGGCGGAATGGATCCGGATTTTAC
>JBOIDH010000170.1:0-5404 GCA_050740495.1 Gammaproteobacteria bacterium
GTCCGGTAGCGGCCGGTTTGATCATGCATTGACCCAAAGCGGCCGCGGGAAGTGGGTGAGCAAAGGAGGCGCGGAAGGCGTCGAGGGCATCGGCATCAAGGGACGCGGCTGGGGGATCGCCATCAAGATCGCGGACGGCACGCCACGCGCGCTGCACGTGGTCACGATCGAGGTTTTGCACCAACTCGGGGTGTTAAAACCACCGCTCGCTAAGGCGCTCATCCCCTACCGCCGGGTGTCGCTTCCGAATGCGCGCGGGGTGGAAACCGGCGAGGTGATGCCGGTGTTTAAACTGAATCTAGGAATGTGATCGAGCACACCGGCAAAGTGACAGCCCGAAGCGCCGAAGCGCTTCGGGCTGTTTCCGCGCCCGGCTTACTGGTTCAAGCGCACAGCGATGTCCGCGATCGGCTCATGGAAGTTGCCGATGCGGGTCGCCATACCGGTGAGTAGGCTCACGCGATAAAAACCGCTGACACCGCCGACCATCAGCGAGGCGAAGCCAGAGTTGCCGCTAGCCACGCTCTTCTTCAGACGGGTATAAATATCGAAGCCCACCGGCGCATCGGTATCCACGGTGAGCTTGCCGGTCGCTACCAGGATGCCGTTATTGGGCGGGGACTGGATAATAACCTGGTCGAGTGCTGTGTCAATGTCGAACAACGTGGTCCCCGTAGTCGTGTCGAGGTCGTTGTTCGTGTATGCCGCCCCAGTCACGCCCAGAGTAGTTACCGGAATATACGGTGCCGGAACAATCGGAGGCTGCGTGTAGGTGAGATTGGCGTCCACCGTCGTTACGCCCCCGAGGTTAACGTTATGCCGCAGGTTTTGTCCCGTATCGCTGACGATGCGCAGCCGATCAGCCGCCGGATTGAAGTCCACGCCGAAGAAAGCGCCGTCGAGAGGTACGCTTAGCTGCGACACCCAGGTAGGCGTGGCCGTGGTGGTGTCGATGGTGTAGATGCCCCCGGCGTTTCCGACGCCATAGAGCTGCCCGTCCTGGACACGGAAGTCTATCCCCACCAGGCCCGTGTCGGGGGCTTGCAGCGGCGAGACGACGCCGATCACACGGAGCCGCCCCGGCCTTTTGCTGCGGAACTTGACGAGCTCCTGTTCCGCGGTGAGGCCGAAGACCTTGAGGCCCGGGTACTTGTCGTCCCCTGCCGCGGCCGGTGTTGTCGCAAGGACGGACATGAGGGCCGCCGCCAACGCCCATTTCATGTGAGCGCGTAGCATCCCCTGGCTGACGTTTAAATTCAACCGCGTCGTATCGTGTTTAGCTTCTGCTTTCATCGTAAATCCCTCCATTCGGGTAGTCTTAGTTGAGATTACGTTCAATTTACCGAGCCGACACTTACCGGCTCGAAAGACTCTACGCGGCAGATCGGGATTTGGATTTCCGCGGGTGGAGATTGGGGGGTTTGCGAGCGGCGCCCTTCACGGCTCCGCATAAAGCTGTGCGTTCGAGGATAGGATTTCATCAGCGGGGACCGGACGATTGAACAAGTAACCCTGGGCCGCGTCGCATTGCTGCCGGCGCAGGTAGACGAGCTGTTCGGCGGTTTCGACACCTTCGGCCACGACGCTCATCCTCAGGGTGTGCGCGAGCGCGATGATGGCGCTCACGATGGCGGCGGCGTCCGCGTTCTGGGCGATGTCGCGGACGAAGGAGCGATCGATCTTGAGCTTGTCGATGTTGAAACGCTGGAGGTAGGCGAGCGATGAATAGCCGGTACCGAAGTCGTCGATCGAGATGGAAACGCCCAGGCTGCTGATATCCCGCAAGGTCTGTGCCGCGCCCTCCGGGTCCTGCATTAGGGTGCTCTCGGTCAGTTCGATCTCCAGCGCCTCCGGGCACAGGCCGGTCTCATCCAGGGTGCTGCGGATCACACGCGGGAGGTCCTGGCTGCGGAACTGCTGGGCCGAGACATTGACCGCGACCCGCATGATCGGCGCCCCGCTATCGATCCATGCCTTGGCCTGCCGGCAGGCCCGGCTCAACACCCACGCCCCGATGGGGGCGATGAGGCCGGTCTGCTCGGCGATGCCGATGAAGCGCTCGTTCGGCACTAAGCCGAGATCGGGGCTGTGCCAGCGCAAGAGCGCCTCGGCCCCCACGAGACGCCCGAGCGGTAGCGAGACGACCGGTTGATAGACGAGGGAAAATTCCTCCCGCTCCAGCCCGCGCCGCAGATGGGTCTCCGTACGAAGGCGTTCGAAGACCTCCACGTTCATTATGGAGGTGAAGAACTGATAGCCGTTTTTGCCTGCATCCTTGGCCTTGTACATGGCCGTGTCAGCGTTCTTAACCAGGGCTTGGACATCCTCGCCGTCGTCGGGGAAGAGGCTGATCCCGATGCTGGCCGTGACGAAGATCTCATGACCGTCGATGTGACATGGCCGGCCGAGCTCCGATGCGATACGGTGCATGGTGGCGGCGATCTGGCCGGGGCCGCCGATGTCTTCGAGCAGGATCCCGAATTCGTCTCCGCCGAAGCGGGAGACGGTGTCTCCTTCGCGCACCGCTCGCTTCAACCTCTCGGTGACGATTTGCAAGAGCTGGTCGCCGGCCGGATGTCCCAAGGTGTCGTTCACGACCTTGAAATTGTCGAGGTCAACGAAGGAGATCGCGCCGCGTCCCTGGCCGCGCTTAGCCTTGTCGAGCACATGCCGGATGCGATCGTGAAAGAGCGTCCGGTTGGGCAAGCCCGTGAGATCATCGTAGCTCGCCAGATACTCCAGTCGCGCCTGCTGCGCCTTGAAGAGACTGATGTCGCTGCAGTTGGCCACGTAGTTCACTATCCGGCCGGCCCCGTCGCGGACCGCGTTAATGCGCTTCCATAGCGGCAAGAGCTTCCCGTCCTTGCTCCGGTATCGGGTCTCGCCTGCCCAATGACCCACGCGTTCGATTTGCTCCCAGATCGCTCGGTTATGGGCCGGAACCGCATCAGGTCCAAGCACGTCGTCCAGCGCGGTGCCTACGACCTGCGGCTTCCCAAAGCCGCTCATGCGCGTATAGGCCGCGTTCACGGTGATGATGCGCTTGTGCGCATCCGTCACGATGATGGACTCTGAGGTATTGTCGAAGAACGCTGCCGCCAACCGCCGGCCCCTATCGCGCGTCTCGATCTCCGCCAGCATCGTGTTAAAGGCATCGGTCAGGACGCCCACTTCGTCCTCGCCCGGCTTCTCGGCCCTGAGTGAGTAATCCTTGTTAACGGCGATCGCCCGCGCGGTTCCGGCGAGGCGCAAGATCGGTTTCGTCAGCAGCGCTTGAAAATAACCCGAGAGCACGATAGCGAGGACCAGCGATACCCCAAGGACCAGCGCCAAGACTCCGCTGTAAAACCGGACCAGCCTGCCCTGCAAGTCCGCGAAATCCGCCCTGAGATACAAGTAGCCAAGGGTCTTGCCGTCGAGGGTGATCGGTTGGGCGGCCACGAGATTGCGGTCTTCAAACCCCACATCTTCGGTGAATGCCGGGCGAGCGATACTCGGCGCCCCGTGGGAGCGATAATACGCGAACACCCGGTTGTTCTCGCCATAGATCACGGCGCTCACGACATGCGGCGTGGCCTTAAGCGCGGACAGGGTCTCGGTGGCTGCGGCCTCGTCCTGGAACACCACGGCCGCGCTGCTATTGGCCGCGACGATCCGGGCCAGCGTCGTGAGGTTCTTGGTCACCTGTTGGCGGAAGGACTCTAGCTGAAACAGAAACATAGCCGCGCAGGCAACGATGACTACGAGGCCGGAGGTCAAGAAAACGACCGCCGTCATCTTCCGCCGGATGGGCCAATCCCGCAGTAATTTCATGGCCTACTCCGCGAGCCCGTTCCCGATGAGCTTCGCGACCGACAAGAGCCTTGATCTCATCACGAATCGAGCCACGGTGATTAGTTTCGGGTTGATCTCGATGCGATTGTGTCACAAATGCGGCTAATGGGACCAAAAAGGTTGACGCGCGCGCGATAATTTGCACAATGGTGGCCCGAATTGGGGGAGCGATTCTTGAGTCATGCACGCGATCGAAGTCAAGCATCTGAGTAAACATTTTGGCGTTTTGCAAGCGGTCACCGATGTGTCTTTCACGCTAGACCGCGGCGATGTTCTCGGCTTTCTCGGACCCAATGGAGCGGGTAAATCCACGGCCATGAAGATGATCGCGGGGTTCCTCGAGCCGAGCGCGGGGACCGTGACCGTGTGCGGTCACGACGTGGTCGAGAGGCCCGTCGCCGTCAAATCCAAGATAGGTTACTTGCCCGAGGGCGCGCCGCTCTATGGCGAGATGACGCCGGCGGGCTTTCTCGAGTTCATCGCCGGGGTGCGCGGCCTGTCCCCCCGGCAGAGAGAGGATCGGATTGCCGATGTCGTGCGGAAGATCCACCTTGAAGGCGTTCTCCAGCAACGCATCGAGACGCTTTCCAAAGGCTATAAGCGCCGCGTCGGTCTCGCCCAGGCCCTGCTGCATGATCCGGAGGTCTTGGTTCTGGACGAGCCGACCGATGGCCTCGATCCGAATCAAAAGCACGAGGTCCGCACGCTCATCAAGGAGATGGCCCCTCAGAAGACGATCATCATCTCGACGCATATTCTCGAAGAGGTCGATGCGGTCTGCACTCGCGCCATGATCATCGGGCGCGGCCGGGTGCTCTTTTCCGGGACGCCGGCCGAGCTCGAGGCGCGCTCACGGCATTACAACGCGGTCGCCCTGGTCCTGCATCACGGCGTGGCGTTGCATGCCAAGAAGCGCTTGTTGACCTTGAGCAACGTCGAGGACATCAAGGAGCTGCCGGGGCGCGATGGCCTCGTTCGGCTTTTGGTCCTGCCGAAAAAGAGCCGCTCGATTATCGCCGAGATCGGCGAGACCGTGCGCGCCAACGGCTGGGATTTGGACGAGCTGCGCGTGGAGACCGGGCACCTCGATGAGGTGTTTCGCACCATCACCGCGGATTTTAGCGAGGGCGCGCGCGCATGAGGATCACGCTTGCGATTTTCAAACGGGAGCTTCATGCCTATTTCGCGACGCCCATCGCTTATGTCTTTATCGTGATCTTCTTGTTGTTGACCGGAGTCTTTACCTTCTATCTCGGCGGCTTCTACGAGAGCAATCAAGCCGATCTCGATGCCTTTTTTCAGTTCCATCCGTGGCTGTATTTATTTTTGATCCCGGCGATCTCGATGCGCCTCTGGGCCGAGGAGCGTAAGGCGGGAACGGTCGAGCTGTTGATGACGCTGCCGGTGTCGTTGACCCAAGCGGTGTTGGGCAAGTATCTAGCGGCCTGGTGTTTCACCACCTTGGCGCTGGCTTTGACGTTTCCGATCTGGATCACCGTGAACTACTTGGGCGATCCGGACAATGGTGTCATCGTGGCCGGATATCTCGGGAGTTTGATCATGGCCGGCG
>JBOIDH010000171.1:0-5396 GCA_050740495.1 Gammaproteobacteria bacterium
AGGAAGCGAAGCTGACCGTCTCCGGTCAACTCTCGGGCGAGATGTTCGCGCTTGGGCTCGGTGAGATTTACACCTTTGGTCCCACCTTCCGGGCCGAGAATTCCAACACCGCCCGTCACATGGCCGAATTTTGGATGATCGAGCCGGAAATGGCGTTCTATGATCTCGACGCGGACATGAGCCTCGCGGAGGAGTTCATCCGCTATCTCGTCACCGACGCGCTGGATCGCTGCCGCGAGGATCTGGGGCTCTTCGCGCGTTTCGTCGATCCATCCTTAATGGCGACACTTGAGAATATCGCCGGGAATGCCTTTGAACGCTTGTCGTACGACAATGCCATCGAGCTTCTGCGGCGCTCGGGCGAATCCTTCGAGTTCGAGCCGGCATGGGGCGCCGATCTGCAGTCCGAGCACGAGCGTTACCTCACCGAGCGTCATTTTAAGAAACCGGTCATCGTCTATAACTATCCCAAGGACATAAAGGCGTTCTACATGCGGCTCAACGACGATGGACGTACGGCCGCCGCGATGGATGTCCTGGTGCCGAGGATCGGAGAAATCATCGGCGGCAGCCAGCGCGAAGAGCGCTACGATGTACTCCGGTCGCGCATCAACGACATGGGCTTCGACGAAGGACACTATTGGTGGTATCTGGACTCGCGCCGCTTCGGCAGCGCGCCTCACAGCGGGTTCGGGCTGGGATTCGAGCGCTTCTTGATGCTGGTGACGGGGGTGACCAACATTCGCGACGTGATCCCGTTCCCACGCACGCCGAAGCACCTGGAGTTTTGAACGAGGCGCTCCTTCCCGCAGGGGTCGTGTTGCGCAAGCTTGTTGCGATTTGGAGCGTAACAATGGGCCTCTTATCGGTAGCGCCCGCGAGCGTGGCCGAGCCCTTCGTGGTCCATCCGGATGCGCGCGGGGTGCAGAGTGTCGAGGTGAGCCTCGATAGTTATTCCTACACGCCCGGCCATCTGGTCGTGCACGCCGGTAAACCGGTGTTATTACTGCTTCGTAATACCGCGTTGCTCGCGCCGCATAACCTCGTGTTGACGGTTCCTCAGGCTGGATTCCAACTCCAACAGGAGGTCGCAGCGGGAGATTCCGCGCGCGTGGTCTTCACGCCCGGGAAAAAAGGAGTCTTCACGTTTTATTGCGACAAAAAACTGCTTTTCCTTCCCAGCCACCGGGAACAGGGAATGGAGGGTCGATTAGAGGTGCGTTGAACGAGATCCCCTCACCCTCGCCCTCTCCCGGAGGGAGAGGCAAGGCTGGGGATTTCCCTGGTGAGAGAAGGGGCCCGCGGTACTTTCGCAAGGAGAGGAGCTAATAATCTCGGACCGCCACACGTTTGGGAGAAGCCCCTCTAGAGTGTGTCTTACGCGTCGTAGTAAAGCGCGAACTCATACGGGTGCGGACGCAGCCGGATGGGATCACATTCCTTGGTGCGCTTGTAGTCGAGCCAGGTCTCGATGACATCGGCGGTAAAGACATTTCCCCGGAATAAAAAGTCGTGGTCTTTCTCTAGCGCATCGAGCGCGGCTTCGAGCGAAGCGGGACAGCTCGGGACCTTGGCCAGCTCTTCGGGGGGCAAGTCGTAGAGATTCTTGTCGAGCGGACCGCCCGGGTTGAGCTTGTTCATGATCCCATCGAGACCCGCCATCAACATCGCCGCGAACGCCAAATAGGGGTTGCAGGAGGGATCGGGAAAGCGGACTTCGATGCGCTTGGCTTTGGGACTCGGGGAGTAGACCGGAATGCGAACCCCCGCCGAGCGGTTGCGCGAGGAATAGGCCAGGTTGACGGGGGCTTCGAAGCCGGGCACGAGGCGCTTGTACGAATTGGTCGTAGGGGCTACAAAGGCGCAAAGCGCCGGGGCATGTTTCAAGATGCCTCCGATGTACCACAGGCACAGATCGCTCACCCCGGCGTACTTGTCGCCGGCAAAGAGCGGTTGACCCCCTTTCCAGATGCTCTGGTGGGTGTGCATGCCCGAGCCGTTGTCCCCGAAGAGCGGTTTCGGCATGAAGGTCACCGTCTTGCCGTGCCTGAGGGCCACATTCTTGGTGATGTACTTGTACATCATCATCTTGTCGGCCATGCGGGTGAGCGAGTCGTAGAGCAAGTCGATCTCCGCCTGTCCGGCTGTCGCGACCTCGTGATGGTGCTTCTCGACCACCATCCCGGCCTTCTCCATCTCCAGGATCATCTCGGTGCGGATGTCCTGCTGCGAGTCGCTCGGGGGTACCGGGAAGTAGCCTTCCTTGTGGCGCGGTTTATGGCCGAGGTTCGGGCCTTTGTCGCTCCCCGAGGCCCACACCCCTTCCGCGGACTCGACGTGGTAATATCCCTCGTGGGCATTTTGGTCGAAGCGAATGCCATCGAAGATGAAGAACTCGGCTTCCGGCCCGAAGTACGCGATGTCGCCAACGCCGGAGCTCTTTAAGTAGTTTTCAGCCTTGGCCGCGACGTAACGGGGGTCGCGCGAGTATTGTTCGCGGGTGACCGGATCGACGATATTGCAGATCAACGACAGTGTCGGGCATTCGGTAAAGGGGTCGATGACGGCCGTGACCGGGTCCGGCACCACCATCATGTCGCTGGCATGGATCGCCTGCCAGCCACGGATGCTGGATCCATCGAAGCCCAGCCCCTCATCGAAGATTTCCGGCACGGCCTGGCTCACCGGTATCGAAAAATGCTGCCAAGTGCCGGGGAAGTCCTGGAACTTGAGGTCCAGAATTTCGATGTTCTTGGCCTTGATGAGATCGATAATTTCTTTCGGTGTCATAGCAACCCTCCTCCTGAATCGTATTTTGTTCTCTTTGTAGGGGTCCGATAGATCGTGAAACTGGGCTGGCCGGAAATTCCAAGCACCACGAAAAGATACTACGAACAGCCGCCCGCCGTTAAATTATACTTTATGCATGGCCCGGTAAGAAAATAACGTGCTAGCGAGCCCCGCCAATCAGCCCCCCGGTATGACGGACTCAAGCTGCCGCAGCCGGTGCCGGAACTCGTCGGTCACCGCGCGTGCCTCGGCCTGATCGCGAACCGCGGTGGGCGTGAGCAAGACGATGAGCTCGGTGCGCAGCTTGTCATATGTGGTCGCACCGAATAAGGTTCCGAGTACCGGTATATCCTTTAAGAACGGGATACCGGTATTCGAATTGCTCTTGTTCTCGCGGATCAGCCCGCCCATGACGATGGTCTCCCCGCTCTGTACCGTGACCGTGGTCTGGATGTTGCGTTTCAGGAACGCTGGGTTTCCCGCCACCTGTTCTGTCGTCCGATCGACGTCGGTGACGTCCTGCAGCAGTTCCATCGTGATACGCCCGCCGACGTTGACGCGCGGGGTGACCTCCAGCACCACGCCCGCGTCTTTGAACTCGACGGCTTGCAGCACGTTGGCGGTACTGACGCCACCCGCTGCCGTTTGCTGCTGCTGCGACGTGATGATCGGTACCTGGTTCACCACCTCGATCGTCGCGGTTTGATTGTCGAGTACCATCAACGAAGGCGAGGACAATACGTTGAGCTTGCTCTCGTCTGCGAGGGCGTTCAATACGGCCTTGACTTCGCCTGATTGAATTAGCGCATAGGAAAAACCTGGAGCTAACGCGGCAAGCCCCGCCGAAGTGAGGTCGAGCGTACCCTGGCCAATGCTGTTGCTCCCTGGGGCGCTGTTCCTAAACAACCACTCGATCCCGTATTGCAGATTATCGGTCAAAGTGACCTCAACAACGCTTGCTTCGATCAGCACCTGCAGCGGGATTACATCCAGGCGTTTTAGTGCGGCCTCGACCATCTTGTAGTCCTGCGGCTTGGCCATGATCACGAGTGCGTTGTTGGTCTCATCGGCGATGATGCGCAACGTTTCGGTCGCGACCACCGACACGCCGCCACGTTCTGTCCCTTTCGTCTTGGAGCGCGTGCTTTTGCTCAAGCCCCCACCCGGAGTGGCTGGTTCGGCTTCGCTTTCTATTGTGCTTTGGGTTTCGCCGGGAGCGAATTCAGGCTGTGGCGCGCCCGCCCCGGGGGCTTGGGCCTCGGCGCCAAAAATCCCGCCGAGTACCGCGGCAAGGTCGGCCGCCTTGCCGTTCTGTACGCGATAAACATAGAGACGCGGGCTGACCGATTCGCCTATTTGATCCAAGCGCTCGACCCAGTTCCGTGCCTGGTCGAGATAACCTGGACGCGAGGAGACGACGAGCAGCGCGTTGAGGCGCTCCACCGGCACCATCCGGAGAACACCGCTCAAGGGATTGCCTTTATCCCCGAAGATCTTTTCCAGCTCGCCGTGCAGCGTCTTGACATCGGCATGCTGAAGCTTGAAGAGTGCCATCGACATCCCGCTGAGCCAGTCCACGTCGAACAGCTCCACAAGTTCCACGGCGGCTTGGATTTCCTGCTCGGTCCCGGTCAGGATCAAAAGGTTGCGTTGCTCGTCTACGATTTGCGGCGCGTCTTGAGGCAAGAAGGGCTCGATTAACCTGTGGAGCTCGCGAGCGGAGATGTAACGCAGCGGCACGACGCGAATCGTATAACCACGCACCGCCGCGAGCCGGCTCACCGACGACGGCGGAGAACCGCGGGCGGCTTGCGGCGAGGGAAGGATCTTGTACATGCCTTCGGCTCGCAGCAACGAGGCGCCGTTCAAGCGCAGCAGGTTTTCCAGCGTCGGTAAGAGCTCGTGCCGCTTGAGCGGGCGGGTCGTCTGAATCGTGATTGTCCCCGCGACCTTCGGGTCGATGAAATAGTTCTCCTTGAGGAGATCGCCCAGGACCGCTTTGACCACCTCCTGCAAATCGGTGTTTTCGAAGTTGAGCGTGTATTCTCCCGTATCGTCGCTCGGCGGTGAACCTTTGTATCCGCCTTGCGGTTTCACGAAAGTACCGCTCCCGGGATACATCTCGACTTCGGTCTTAAGGGGTTTTTTGTCGTCGGGGTCTCCCAGCGAGATGCTTTCGGTGATGGGAGGAGGCGCGGGCTGGATCACCGGGGGCGCCGGCGCGCCGGCGATGGAAACGCTCGGTTCCGCCTTGTGCGGACGCGACACGGTACAAGCGCCACCAACGCAAAGGCCGGCGACTACTAAGATCCATCGAACCCACAGCGAGCCAAAGACCATTACAGCGTAACGAAAATACGCGCGCGAAGCGCGGTTACGAATTGTCGGCAGCTCACGAGCGTACCGGCGCGAAGGCGATTTTTCTTATGACAGAAAGCTTCTTATTCATAATCTTATAAGATAAACATAAGGGTATTTCAATAGCGTGGCGTCCTAATGGTATCTTGTTGCGTTAATGGCCGGCCCCTATCTTTGAGGGGCTCTCGGGCGGAACGGCTTGACCTGGTTGGTCTGCGGAAACGGGTTTAGCTGGCACACGGGCCGCG
>JBOIDH010000172.1:0-5374 GCA_050740495.1 Gammaproteobacteria bacterium
TTGAACCAGTTATCCGGCGCTAAGCGGCAGTAATGTTCCAAGCGATCGACGTAGCGCTGGGTCCAGCGCTGGAGATCCTGATCGCGCCGCTCCCGATCGATAGTCACTGCCTCCGCCAACCACTCGAAGTGGATCTCGTAACGGTTACCGCCGCGGTATAATCCGAAGAACAGGAGGACCGGAACCCTGAGGACGTGTGCCAGCCGCATGGTCCCGGCGGGGAAACCCGCGATCCCGCCTAAGAATACGCAAGGCACGATGCGCGCGTCCGGGAACGAGCGGTCACCGAGGACCCCAATCATCCCGCCGCGATCCACGCACTCCTTGACCTTCAGCATCGTGTCCGGAGCGCCGGCGGGGATCACCGTTTCCGCAACCGCGGGGTTCAGAACTCTCATGATATCCCGGATCATCGGGGCGTTCTCCTCGTGCATGAGGATCCGGACCTCGAATCCGCCCGCAAACCCGGTGGCACGCACGATCTCGAAACTGCCCAGGTGAGCACCCAGCAGCAGGCAGCCCTGGCCGCGCGCTAAACATTCGGTGAAGATCTCGGTACCCCGCAGGTCGATGTCGAAGAGATCGTACTGTCCGCGGAGCAGATACACCCGGTCTAGGATCGTGGAAGCGAAGCAATAATAGTGGCGGAAGAGATCACGCCAACCTATGCGGCGCGCCAGCACCCTGGATAAAAAACCGCGGATCGAGGCGCGCGGCTGGGGTGAGAACAGAAGATAGTACCCGCAAATAGGGTACAGCAAACCGCGCGCGGCCGCGCGCCCAAAATGCAGCGCCACCCATACGATCCACGCGCAGGCCAGGCGGTTGCTCCGTTCGCGCTGTTCGAGCCAATCCAGGCTCACGAGCCACCCTCGCCCACGGATAGGCCGAACTCCATAACGCCGGCCGCTACGCGCCGCACACCGGCCATGCAGGTGAACGCTACCCGGCCCTTCTCCTCCGGTTCGATGCGGATGCAAAGCGGCTCCCCTGGGCGCAAGAGGGAGAGAAACTTAACCCTGGGTATGCCCACGATAATGTTTGGTGATCCTGCTTGGATCGCGTTCATGACCTCACTCAAGATTAGCACGCCGGGGACCACCGGGTGCCCGGGGAAGTGCCCAGCGAGTGCAGGATGTCCGGGATCGATGGTAACGACCCGTTCAAGCACCATCGGAAAACCGCGCGGGGCACGCTTCCAACAGTCTCAGCAGAGACTCGTGAGTCAACTTGCCGGTGTCATTGCGCGGGAGGGATGCACTCACTGCATGCGAAGAAGTAGCTGATCGACATCTTGTCAAGTAATTACCCCCAGAATCCGGCGGATTTTGATCCCCGTTGACACGCCCGCAACTGGCATACCGGCTTTATTGTTAAGCTAAACGAAAGGCCTAGCGCGTATATATGTGCCATAGGGTCAGACACGGGATGGCCGTTCCGTCCTGCGTAACTCGATTGATGGGCTTCGTACCTCAGCCCATCCTACCGCGCTCCAGCACATCATTGCCCGCATCGCCGTTGAGCGTATCGGCACCGGCTCCCGAGCCGCCATTCGCCCGGTCATCACCGCTGCCCCAACTAGCCACGCTAAACGCGCTCGTGACGCCCTACGCCGCCCATAACCGGCAGCAAAAAGCGGTGCGACGAAGAAGCGCCGCTTTTGATGGCCGTGTTGATGGGCTTGTTAGACATTCCTTAGTCCTTCCTTCATGAGGTTCACGTGTTCCATCGAGAACGATTCGTTTAGCAGCTTGGCGTGTCCTTTCGATAGGACAAACTGGTAGTTTCTCTCGCAGTTCTGGTCAGGGTTGATAATGTAAATCTGCCGACCTTTCACACCCGAGAATGAACCTATGAAAGGTAGGTTCGATAGGAACAAACTTCGGATGAAAAAATCATCTGGCGCGAGACTCAGCCCAACTATGTAAACGTCATGGGTAGTCGCGAACGCAAATTCGGGCTTGTACCAGAGAACGGCATTGGAGCGAACCTCAAACGCCTTTCCGTAACCCGGGAGAACAAGGAATGGCTCGACTTCCCCAAGGGGCGCATAACGACTCCATGTTCCGTAATTCAGTAGTGCTGGCGTATGGTAAATCTCCGTATCCAGCATTCCCTCAGTGAACTTCAAGGACTCCCAACCAAGTGTATTCACAGGAGCCCCTAAGTTGTTTGGTTTATCAAGCCGCCAATTTATAGAGCCGTGTAGCTTGCACAGCTTGATGGCGTTTTCTTCTCCGAAGTTGTAGGTATATGGTTTACTAAGTTTCTGAAGTGCGACCTCAAGGAGACCGTCCCAGTTGAACGAGATGATTATGTCTCGTTCGTGAAGCTGTGATGCGAATTCTACGTGCAAGTCGGGTAGGTCACGCTCGGACGGTGTGTGCTCTGCTATTGTCTTCGCTAGGTAAAAGCGTAGAGCGAGCTTCTCTCGTGAACCTGCATTTGTCCACCGCTCACCGCCTCCGTACTCCCTAAGTTCTATGTACTCCAAGAATGTGCATAGGTCAGAGAAGGGAACAGCCGCGTAATCTACCTCTTCATCGATGTTCTCTGTGCTTTCCTTAGCGTAGCCATCGACGCGCTCAAAAATCCCAGGGCATTCCGCGGCGAACTTTTTCATGGTCTTATCGAGCAAGGACGCAGTTAGTGGCACCCCTGCGGCTGCGGAAAATCCAGCGCCAAGGACAAAAACGCGATTCTTCCTCACGTACTGTTGATACCAACGTCGGTCTGGTTCATTTTCCGTCATCGGTATAGATGCCTAACCAGTGATTAGATGATTTCTGGCTATCATCCTGCGCATTGATATCACAGCGCTTGCCTCTTGACAATAACGCTTTCTTTTAACAGCCATCGTACACCTGCAGATCACCTCCACCAGGAAGATACGCAAGGGCCTGGATGCCGCGATATGGTGACCCTCCCCGCCGAACCGACCCGCCTCTACGAGACCCTACTGACCCAGCAGGGCGTCGCGAGCCAACATCGCCCTTACTATCTGAAGTGGCTGCGCTACTACTGGGAGTTCTTCCATAAGTATGGCTTCGAACCGCGGGGACGGCAAAGTTTCCCTCCTTGACAATCGGCGGTAGCCGAGAATCTTTCGCGAGTGTAGCCTGGATGGAGCGCAGCGAAATCCGGGGAGTCATTCGCTCAGGGTCCCCCGCCGGGAGCGTTCCAGATCGTTTGTAAGTGATCGGGCAGGACCATAATCGCATCGAGCGATTGAGGGCGCCACAACCATTTCACGCGTTGAACCACGTCGCACAGTCCGTCGATAAGGTCGATGGATCACCCGCGAGCGCCGGTCACGCAACGTAACTGTGAAGAAATAGAGGCTCCGGGGGCCTGTGCACGGTGGTCATTCATTATGCCTGGAATTATCCCGGATTCCGCTATGCTCCATCCAGGCTACGCTGGCTTTAATGAGTTTGGAATGGCCTGACGAAACTAAGGCCGCTCTGCCGCGGCATCGCGCTTTGATAACAGCTCTACCATTTGAATGGCTTGCCGATCGCCCGCCCATCGAATACCTCCATCTTTTTCACTCTAGCGAAGGCGTTGGATCGCGTTCATGACCTCACTCAAGATTAGCACGCCGGGGACCACCGGGTGACCGGGGAAGTGCCCAGGGAGCGCAGGATGTCCGGGATCGATGGTAACGACCCGTTCAAGCACCATCGGAAAACCGCGCGCGGCACGCCTGCACCAGTCCCAGCAGCGACGCGCGAGTCAACTTGCCGGTTTCGTTGCGCGGGAGGCTCGCCACCCGGTACAGCGGCCGTGGGACGAATACCGGATCGATCGCGTTCCGCAGCGCGGAGAGGATCAGCGCGGTCGAACGCTCCGGCGCCACCACGAAGGCGATGAGCCGGGTATTGCCGGTGTCGCCCTCATCGGGCGCGAAGAATACGCCATCTTCTACTCCTTCGATCTCGTTGAGTCTTAGGTCCAGATCGCCCAACGAGGCCCGGTGACCACCGATGTTGACGACGTCACCACCGCGCCCGTGGAGTACAAATTCCTGTGCGCCGCGAGGCGTGATCAGATCGGGCAAGGGGATAGGCCCAGGGAGGTAATCGGCCTCTACACTACAACCGTTCGCCTCCTGCTTCAGGCTCAAACCGTCCAAGAGCCGCCAGGCGCTGGTCGCGGTGGTGCGCCGCATCGCCACGCTGCCGGCCTCGGTGAAGCCATAGATCTCCTGGACCGGCGCGCGAAACAAGTCTTCAGCCTCACGCGCCATTCCCATCGACAGCGGCGCCGTCGCCGAAACGATCAGCTCCAGTTCCGGAAACCTCAATGCCGAACCAATACAAGCCCGCATGTGCAAGGGCGTGGTCACCAGTATACGCCGGGGTGGAACTCGCGCCAGGGTCGAGCGCACGTCCTCCGCGAACAAGGGGCGGCCGGCATGCAAGCCCCATCCATGTTGGGTGGGTAGCATGATCGAGGTTTCTAGGCCGTACATATGCGCGTGCGGCACCGTGGCCACGATGCTGATATTATCCATAGCTTTCAGACCCAAGCGATCCGCGGTGTGGCGCGCTACGGTCGTAAGCGCGCTCCACGTCTTGACGTTGGGGCGCGGCTCTCCCGTACTACCGGAGGTGAATACCACCGCCGCCGTTTGCGCTGCCGGGATGATTGGAATCGGCATCCGTGCCGGGGCGCTCTCGTGAAGATCGGGCAAGGAGAAGAACAGTAGACCTGGCACGCCGGCCGCGCCGTCGCTTAGGCAATAGCTGTCCGGATACAGCCGGGCTATCTGTGACAGAGCTTGCGGCGATCGGCCCGGAGGAAGGAGCGTAGTCTGTCCTCGGATCAGCGCGGCGGCGAACCCCGCGAGGAAGCCGTAGCGATTCTCCGTGAGGTTGATGACGGCCGGCCGCTCCGGCAGCAATGCGGATAGGATCTCGACCTGGGCGAGGAACTGGCCGCAGGTGACCGCCCTGCCCTCTTGCCAGGCTAATACATCGTCATAGTCATAAGGGCCGAGCAAGGGCACGGCGCTCATTCGATCACCCTATTTGGTCCGGTGTTGTTCGATCGACTTGCACAGGGCGCGCAACGAGGAGAAGGTCGCCGTGATGTCCGGATCATCGGAGCGCAAATGATAGCCATAGCAGCGAGAAACCGCCAACGACAGCTCGAGCGCGTCGATGGAATCCAAACCCAGCCCCTCACGGAATAACGGATCGTCAGGACTGATATGCGCGGGGTCCATGTCGAGGTTCAGCGTTTGCACCATCAGGCGCGCGACTTCGGTTTCTAGCGGGGACATGTTGGGGTCAGGCTTATACTTTGCGGCTCCTCGGCAGAATCTATGGGTATTCCGTTAACTCCCTCTCCCACCGGGAGAGGGCAGGGG
>JBOIDH010000173.1:0-5367 GCA_050740495.1 Gammaproteobacteria bacterium
CGCGGCAGTTGCCGCAATTCGAGGCCTACTTCACGCCCTACTACGGTGATGGTTTCATTAAGCTGGTTTGGCGCACCGGGCTGCTCGACTTTACGGTCATGGGCGGTAAGTTCTTGCAGCTAACGCTAAAATATCTGGAGACGCATCGACTCGCCCTGGATCTCGAAGGAGGGCGCGGCCCCTACGATCTGGTCGTCACCTGCAGCGATCTCATCGTCCCGCGCAACATCTTGGGGCCCAAGCTGGTGTTGGTGCAAGAAGGCATGACCGATCCCGAGACGCTGGCGTTTCACCTCGTCAAAGTGCTCAAGCTACCCCGCTGGATCGCGCAGACCGCGGCCACGGGACTTTCCGATTTGTATGATATTTTCTGCGTTGCTTCCGACGGCTACCGGGACCTCTTCATCCGCAAGGGCGTGCGGCCGGACAAGATCCGCGTGACCGGGATCCCGAATTTCGATGATTGCGCGAGCTTTCTCGGCAATGATTTTCCTTACCTGGACTATGTCCTGGTGGCGACCTCCGATCGCCGCGAGACGTATAACTACGAGAACCGCAAGCGCTTCATCCACAAGGCCAACGGGATCGCCGATGGGCGCCGGATTATTTTCAAGTTTCACCCCAATGAGAACGCCGAGCGCGCCCGCCGGGAAGTGCAGCGTTATTCACCCGCTGCGCTCAGCTTCAGCGATGGCAATACGGATCATATGATCGCCAACTGCAAGGCGCTCGTCACGCGCTTTTCCTCGGTAGTTTATGTCGCGGCCGCGCTCGGCAAGGAGGTGCATTGCGATCTCCCGGCCGATGAGGTCAAACGCCTGCTGCCGCTCCAAAACGGCGGCCGCTCGGCCGCCAACATCGCGAACGAATGCCTGGCGCTTTTCGGTTAGCATGAACGTGATCGTGATTCAGGCCCGGATGGGCTCGACGCGCTTGCCCGGCAAGGTGATGCTGGACCTCTGCGGTGCGCCGCTCATCGTACGCATGCTCGAACGGGTGCAACGGATCAGAACACCGGCGAGAGTCGTGGTGGCCGTCACTACCGAGGCAGCCGATGATGGCCTCTGCGATCTCTGCCGCGCGCACGGATCCGACGTCTTCCGGGGCCATCCGACGGATCTCCTCGACCGCCATTACCAAGCGGCGCGCGCCTACGGGGCCGAGGTGGTGGCCAAGGTGCCCTCGGACTGTCCGCTCATCGATCCCGCGATCATCGACGCCGTATTCGAGCGCTTCGCTCAAGGTGACTGCGACTATGCGAGCAACCTGCACCCGCCCTCGTATCCCGATGGCAACGATGCCGAGGTGATGTCGATGGGCGCGCTCGCCAGTGCCTGGCGGGAGGCTGCCCAGGGCTTCGAGCGCGAGCACACGACACCCTTCCTCTGGGAGCGACCCGAGCGCTTCCGGCTCGCGAATGTCGCCTGGGACCGGCACCCCGGCGGCGCGCCGGTCCGAGACTATTCGATGTCGCACCGCTGGACCCTCGACTACCCCGAGGATTACGAATTCATCTGGCGGGTGTACGCGGCGCTGTATCCGCGGATCCCGGCGTTCGGCCTCGAGGACATCTTGCGGCTCTTGGAGCGCGCGCCCGATCTGCCGTCCATCAACGCACGCTACGCCGGCCTTAACTGGTACCGCCATCACCTGGGCGCGCTGCGTACGATCACCGCGGCCCAGACACGCGTGATCGGATAGGGCGCATGCAAAACGAGCAGCTTATGGCGCTCAGCCACCGGGTACGCCAGCATGTCATCAAGATGGCCACGAATGGCGGCTGCTTCATCGGCGCCTCGCTCTCCTGCGTGGACATCCTTACCTATCTCTATGGCAATTGGCTCAACCTGCACCGGGATCGCCTGGCCGATCCCGACCGCGACTACCTCCTCTTGTCCAAGGGTCATGATGTCCCGGCCCTCTACGGGCTTTTTGCCGAGCTGGGGTTCATCGAGCCGGGGCGGCTGGGCAACCATTTACGGCCCGGCGACGACATCTACTGGCATCCGAACCGCAACATTCCCGGGATTGAATTCCATTCCGGATCGCTCGGTCATCTGCTGAGTGTGGGTCTCGGCATCGCGCTCGACATCAAGCTTCGACGGGGCCCCGGCCGTGTGGTGGTGGTGCTCGGCGATGGCGAGCTGAACGAAGGCTCGGTCTGGGAGGCGGCGCTGGTGGCGGCGGCCAAGGGCTTGGATAACCTCGTCGCCATCGTCGATCGCAACGGTTTTCAAGCCAATGCCGCGACCGAGGATCTCATCCCCGTCGAGCCCATCGAGCAAAAGTTCATCGCCTTCGGCTGGAGCGCGGCGCGGATCGATGGGCATGACTTCAACGCCTTGGAGCAAGGGCTGGCGACGATCCCGCTCGCGGCCGGACGGCCGTCCGCGGTCATCGCCGAGACGGTGCGCGGCAAGGGCTTGCCGAGTATCTCGGCGCGCGCCGATCGGTGGTTTTGTAACTTCTCGCCCCTGGAGATCGACATGCTGCTCGAAGAGCTCGACGGCACGCGGCGGGCCGAGCTCGAGAGCGAGGCGATCGTCGCGCGTTGATTCATTGGTGGCGCTATGCCGGCCGCTCAAACCCTTCATCCCGAACCCCGGACATACGAGGACCTGCTCTATGCCTTGGCGCAAGCCGATGAGCGCATCATCGTCATGACCGCCGAGAACCGGGCGGCGATCCGCGGGCTGCCGGCGCGCATCGGTCCGCGCTTCATCGATGTCGGCATTTGCGAGCAGACCCTGATCGGCGCCGCGGCCGGTCTCGCCTTGCGCGGCCGCATCCCGGTGGTCCATGCGCTCGCGAGCTTTCTCACCATGCGGGCGTTCGAGTTTATCCGCACGGATGTGGGGATCCCGAGGCTTCCGGTGAAACTCGTCGGAAGCTTCGCGGGCTTCTTCTCGGAGGCCAACGGGCCTACGCACCAGGCGCTCGAGGACATCGCCCTCATGCGCGGCACCCCCGGCGTGAACGTCTGGTGTCCCGCGGATCTCGAGGAGATGCTGATCGGCCTCCCAGCCATTCTTCGCGATCCGGCGCCCTACTACATCCGTTACAATAGTCTGCCCGCCGCCGTCGCCCACACGGATTTTCAACCCGGCCGCGCCGAGATACTGAGTCACGGGGACGACGTGACCTTGTTGACCTACGGCACCCTCTTCGGCGAGTGCCTCCGGGCCGCGGAGATCCTGCGCGCCCAAGGGATCTCGGCCGGCTTGGTCAATTTACGCACGCTCAAGCCCATCGATACCGAGGCCTTGGTGTCCGCCGCGCGCAATTCGCGCCTGCTGGTGGCGGTCGAGGACCACTTCAAGATCGGCGGGCTGTATTCGATCCTGGCCGAGACCTTGTTCGAGCGCGGCCTCGCGGTCCCGACGCTCTCCCTCGCCCTTGACAACCATTGGTTCAAACCCGCGCTCATGGCCGAGGTGCTGGAGTACGAGGGTTTCACGGCCGCGAAGATCGCCGCAAGCGTCTTGCAACGGATCCATGAGGCCCGGAGTTGACGATGCCGAACCGGGTCGAATTCAACGCCGAGCTTCCGGCCATCGAACAATCGAATGCGCTCTGGTCACGCGCGCAGGGGCTCATCCCCGCCGGTACACAAACCCTGGCCAAGGGGCCGACGCAGTTCTCCGAAGGCGTCGCGCCCAAATACCTCCTGCGCGGTAAGGGCGCCCGGGTATGGGACGTCGATGGCAACGAGTATCTCGATTACAACATGGGCATCGGGCCCATTATCCTCGGCTATTGCCATGAAGCCGTCGATGAAGCTATCCGGCGGCAACTCTCGAACGGCATTTCGTTTTCGCTCATGCACCCGCTCGAGGTCGAGCTGGCCGAGCTCATGCGAGCGTGCATCCCGAACGCCGAGTCGGTACGTTTCTCCAAGACCGGTTGTGATGTCGCCAGCGCCGCGGTGCGCTTATCTCGTGCGTATACGCGCCGCGAGAAAGTGCTCTGCTGCGGCTATCACGGCTGGCACGATTGGTACATCGCGGTCACCGATCGCAACGCCGGGATCCCGGCCTGCGCCGCAAAGCTCACCCACACGTTCAACTATAACGACCTCGACTCGGTCGCGCGCTCCATCGACGGCGATACGGCCTGCGTGATCCTGGAACCTTTTGTCTTCGAGCGCGAACAAAGCGGATTTCTCACCGAGCTGCGGAAGATCTGCGATCGCCACGGTACGCTGCTGGTCTTCGATGAGATGTGGACGGGATTCCGCTGCGCGCTCGGAGGCGCCCAAGAGTACCTCGGCGTGCGGGCCGATCTGAGCCTGTTTTCCAAGGCCATGGCTAACGGCATGCCCATCTCGGCCATCACCGGCCGCCGCGACGTCATGGCGTTGCTCGAAAAAGACGTGTTCTTTTTTACCACCTTCGGGGGCGAGACGCTGTCGCTCGCCGCCTCCATCGCCTGCATCGAATTCATTCGCGATCATGAGGTCATCCGGCACCTGGCACAGGTGGGGCAACAATTGTCGGAGGGATTGAAAAAAATCATGAGCAAGCTGGCGCTGGACTACGTCTCCCTCACGGGCTATCCCTTCCGCACCCTGCTAAGCTTCTCGCCGGCCGCGGGGGATCCTTTGGAGATGAAGACCCTGGTACAACAGGAGCTCATCCGCCGCGGGATCTTATGGAGCGGCATCCATAATCTCTGCCATGAACACGGGCCCGCGGAAATCGACTACACGCTCAAAGCCTTTGCTGCGGTCCTGTCCATCCTCAAGCAGGCCGTCGAGGCCAAAAACATCGCTTCACGGCTGCAAGGCGGCTTACTACAGCCGGTGTTCCGCAAGACCAGCGCCTTTGACACCAAGCCCAAGCCGATCTAGCGGTCTGCCCGCTTAACCCGAGACAAGCTCGGGTATGCCGAGCACTCGTGAGCAAACGGGCGCGGCGTCACTCGGGGCCCCGGAGCGCCGGAAGGTTGGCCCCGCACAACTATTGAAGCGTGGAAACCCAGATTGGCCGCCCAGCAGCCAGCTGTCATGCTGGCCCGAACTATGCTTGGAATGGATGGAGACTGGATAAAGATTCTCGCCAATGGAGATCCGCAGACGGCAGCACGGAAGTAGATCCGCTGATAGATTTCACTTCCGTGTTCGGCGCGCTGCCTCCGTCCATCTTACTGCAGGCGCGGCTTGCGTTAAATTACGACCGTCCAGACTCGAGCAGCTGCCGACCCACCCCGAAGTGTTCTTTTTGTCGAAAGCTCAGCTCAGAGTTTGTGAAAAAACCGTCGCGAGCGAGGGGAGGTCGCGTTCCGCCGGAGCGCAGGACCGTTTCGCCGGGAGCGAAACGGAGCGCAAGCCCCGCAGGGGCGAGTCCCAAGGACGGGACGAGCAACCGG
>JBOIDH010000174.1:0-5337 GCA_050740495.1 Gammaproteobacteria bacterium
GCCGAAACTCGACGGCTATCAGGTCTGCGCCGTGGTCAAACAGCATCCCCGATTCAAAGCGATACCTGTCATCATGCTGACCAGCAAGGACAATGTCTTTGACCGCGCTCGCGCCAAGCTCCTAGGCGCCGATGAGTATCTGACCAAGCCCTTTACCCGGGACAGCCTGCTGAATGCGGTGGCAACGTACGCATGCAGGGCCGCGTCATGATCCGAATGCTTGCTGGACATGCCGATTAAAAATGTTCTCATCGTGGACGATTCGCCCACTGACCGCGCGGTTCTGTCGGAAATTCTGACAAAGAATCACTATGCCGTCCTCATGGCTGAAAGCGGGGAAGAAGCCATCGCCCGTTCCAAGCAGTTGTTGCCCGATCTGATTCTGATGGACATCGTGATGCCCGGAATCAACGGTTTCCAGGCCACCCGCACGATCCTGAGGGATCAGGCAACGCGGCATATCCCCATCATCATCTGCACCACCAAGGGTCAAGAAACCGATAAGACCTGGGGTTTGCGCCAGGGGGCGCGAGATTACGTGATCAAGCCGATCAACGCCGCCGAGTTGCTCGGCAAGATCCAAGCTCTGTCGTAAAGCTATGCTGGACCGGATAAGCTTGGTGGAGTTCCAGAAGCGGCTTGCGGCGCGCTTACAGAGCACGGTAAACACCGCGCCCGGTCGCTCTGCCCTCGGTATCCAAGCGGGCGAGGAACGTTGGGAGTGCGATCTACTCGATATTAGCGAAGTGTTACCGGTGCCCGCGCTAGTCGCCGTCCCCCACACCAAACCCTGGTTTCGGGGTCTTGCCCATGTCCGCGGTACCTTTTACAGCATCGTGGATCTAGCCGCGTTTCGCACGCAGGCAAGCGTTACACCGATCACTGTGGAAAGCCGCATCATCCTCGCCAGTCCGAGGCTCACTATACCTTTTGGTCTGCTGGTCTCTCGTGTGCTTGGACTGAGGCGGGTCGGGGAGGTCCCGCGTGATGCCGGCCAAGGCGGCCAGTTTCCATGGCATGCGGGGGAGCGTGTTGACAAAGCCGGGGCGGTGTGGCGAACGATCGATTTGACCCGCTTGGCCGGCGATCCGGATTTCTATCAGGCGGCGAACCGAAGCGAGCGCGCATGATCGGGCTCCAACACAAACAAGATCCAGGGACCTTTGCCAGTCCCTGTAGGACTATCTCGTGCAGGCGAACACTATGAGTGCTGAAGCGATTACCCTAAGTTTACCGCCGGAGACTGAATGCGAGGATGCAAAGGCATCGCACTTCCAATTCCGGCGCACCCGTCTGAATCGAGCGTACTGGATCAGCGGGATGCTGTTCGTGTTACCCGTCTGCGCCTTGGTCTACCTCGTCAGCACCGATCTGAATGCACGCATCGACCTTGCCGGGAAAGAACGGATGGGGATCGAGTACCTCGTCCCTTTGCTCGATCTTGAGCGGAGCTTGCAAGCCTATCGAGCGTGGATGGCCGTCCCGGGCCGCGGCGCCGCGCGTGGGTCCGAGCCTGAGGTTACAAAATCAATCGATGAAGCGCGCCAAGCGGCGAGCGCGGCCGACAAGCGCCTCGGAGCGATGCTGGGGGTCGGTCAGCTTTGGAGGCAAACGGAGGCCGACTGGCGCCGGATCATGAGTGGCCTTGTCGTCATGGACGCCGCCGAACGCCAGGTCGCGACCGGCGTCCTTATGAAGCGGATCGCCGCGCTGATTCGCGACGTGGCCGACCGATCGCATCTGACAATCGACCCAGACCCCGATAGGTATTATCTTCGGGAAATCCTGACACGAAACATACCGGCGGTCATGTGTGGGATCACGGAGGCTTGGAATTCGGGCGTGGCCTCGATGCTCGCCGAGCAGTTGCAGGACAGCGTGAAACGCGCAACCGGCGTGGATGGGTCGTTTCGGCCTGCGGTCCGGTCCACCGCCAAGGCTGCGCATGCCTCGCTCATCGATCTAGCAACGTTCGCGCCGATGGATCCGGTCTCCGGATCGCTGCCGGGCGATACTGTGGCGGTGACCGAAACCGGCGTCGATTCAGGCGCCCGGAGCGACGCCATCGTTGGGGCCCTTGATAGTCTGTTAGCGCTCGCACGCGCGAGCGCCGCGGCCTTGAACGAGAGCTTGGTTGCCAGAATGACCGATCTCAGGGCGACGCTATGGACGCGCCTCGCGCTCGCTGGCGGTTTTTGCTTCCTCGCACTCTTGGCCTTAGGCGCGCTGAGCCGGGCTCAGCGACGGGCCGCGGCGCAACGCGACCGGGAAGCGCAGCGGGTGGTGTTGGAAAACAAGCGAAGCCAACAAGCGATCCTGCTGCTCATGAATGAGCTCGGCGAAGTCGCCAGTGGCAACTTGGCGGCGCGGGCCACGGTAAGCGCGGAGATCACCGGGGCGATCGCGGACTCCATCAACGTGACGATTGAGGCGCTTCGTGACCTAGTCCAGGGCATCGACAAGGCATCGGCGCAAGTCAAGGCGTCCACGGAACGTGGCCGTGCCATCGCCAATGTGCTAGCCGTCTCCACGACAGATCAGTCGGAGCAGATCAAACAAACCGCCGCCTCGGTACAGACGATGGCGCAGTCGATCACGGAGGTATCGGAAAACGCCTCGCGTTGCGCGGACGTGGCTATGCTGTCGCTCAACGCCGCCAACGGCGGGGCCGAGGCCGTGCGTTCCACCATCGCCAACATGGATGAGATCCGCGCGCAGATCCAGGAGACGGCCAAGCGCATCAAGCGTCTCGGGGAGAGCTCGCAGGAGATCGGCGACATCGTCTCCCTCATCGATAACATTACCGAGCAAACCAATGTGCTCGCCTTGAACGCGGCGATCCAGGCGGCGGCCGCGGGCGAGGCCGGCCGCGGCTTCACGATCGTGGCCGAAGAGGTGCAACGCCTGGCCGAGCGTTCTACGAAAGCCACCAAGGAGATCGCCGCACGCGTCAAGAGCATTCAGACCGATACCACCGATGCCGTGGTTGCCATGGAACAAAGCACCAACCAAGTAGTAGAAGGAACGAAACTATCCGTGGCCGTCAATCAAGCGCTCTTAGACATCCAGAACGTGACGCCGCGGCTCGCGAACCTGGTCCAATCGATCTCGGTGGCTACGCAAAAGCAGACCGAAATCGCCGAACAAGTCTCGTTCGGGATGACCCAGATCCTGGAGGTTACCGATAAGACGACGGCTGGCGCCGCGCAAATCGTAACCTCTGTCATCAAGCTCGGGGAAACCGCCCGCAATCTGCGCGGATCGGTGGCCAGATTCCGGCTGTAGTTCGACGGTGCGGAGGCGAATCCGATGATGAGCGCAGATACTTTCGCACCCGGGCGGCTCGGAGTGGTGACCAGTACGCTATGCGCGGAAATCACCCAGGCCAGGGAGGTCATCGAACGGTGCCCGGCCGGCTTGCTTGATGACACCGCGTCGCGGCAAATGGGGGCGAGCTTACGCCGGGTGGCCGGGGTTCTTGAGATGGTCGGGGCGCCGGTACAGGCGCGTTTTTTCCTCGAGCTCGCCGAGATTGCCTTGAGCGGTGCATCGTCGGACCCGAAGGCGGCAGCCGTCGCAGCGGGATGCCTTGGTGCCGTGTCCCGTGAGCTTGAAACTGATACCGCGACCACGCTGCACCCGCTGCTGCAAGAGCTGCAAGAAGGGCAGTCCGATAGCGACGCCGAGACATTGCTCAGGACCGGCCACGAGGCGTATCAACGTGGACTGCTAGGCTGGCTGCGCGATGATTCCACGGGCTTCGAATCGATGCATCAGGGGCTCGCTCGCGTCGCGCGCCGGTGGCCTGCACCCCATCGAAGCTTGTGGCGCTTGGCGGCGATATTCATTGAATGCCTGCGCCTCGGGGTCATACGGGGAGACGCAAACACCAAGAAACTTTGCGCACGCTTTGAACAGCAGCTAAGACGCCTGCGCTCAGGATCCTTGGCTGGCGATGCCACGTTGCTCGGCGATATTCTGGCCCTGATCGCGGTGCTCCCAACGGGCAGCGCCCGCTTACGCGAGGCCCTCGCTCCATTCGGTTTAGGTTCGCTGCTGTCTATAACCGCGGAGAAGCTTGTCGCTGGGGCGATCCCGGCACCTTCGAGAGGCGAGCTTCGTGAGGCGTTGCGGGCCGCGAAAAACGCCTGGGAGCAATTCTGTGAAGGCCGAAACGAGGCACTCGCGGAGTTCCGTGAGCAGATTGCACGGGCGGAGCAGAACGCTTACGCGCTCGGCAACGTGCAGTGGCTCTTGCAAGCCATCGGCGCCTGCGCCTCGACCCCGCGGCCGCCTGCCGTTGCAGGATGGACGGTCGAGATCGCCGCTGCGCTGCTCGCGGCGGAGAACGCAAGCGAGCTTTCTCGCATCGACCCGTCGATCGCCGCAGGGATCGAAGCTTTAATCGCCCGTCTGTCCACGGAACCCCATGCGGCCGGTGGCATGCTGGTTACCCCGATGTTTTGGCTCGCGGACTCGACCGGGCCAGCCGCGCACGAGGTGCTCGCACGGATCAAGCATGCCGAGCAGGTGCTGGCGGAGTTTATGGTCGATCGATCGAGAGCCGGTGAGCTTCACGCTCTCGGCCTGTCACTTTCCGCGTGCAGTGCGGTCTTGCGTATGCGCGGACTGGACCGGGCCGCGGATCTGGCGATCAAGATCCACGGCGAGGTTACCGAGCTTGCGCAACCAGACCTCTGCCTCACGGAGGAGCGGATGTGGCGTGTCGCGGAGGCTATCTGCAGCTTAGAAATCTACTGCCAGACCCTCGTAGAGCGACGCGGCGATGCCAATTCCCCGCGGCGCGATCTCTTGGGTTTGCGGGACACCGAGCTGCCAATCGCCGGCACCGGCGTCTCAAAGCGCAAGGAGCTTCCATCCGCCACCGCGCCCGCGGAAGGCGACTCTCAAGCGCTACCCATGCCGAGCGTACCCGTTGCGGACGAGGCTGATGAGCTTTTGGGCGTATTCATCGAGGAGTCGAACGAGATCGGGGCGGCGCTCGCCCGGCAGGTGCAACGTTGCCGCGAGACATTATCGGATCATGCGGCCTTGACCGAGATCCGGCGCGGCTTTCACACCCTCAAGGGTAGTAGCCGCATGGTCGGGCTCACTGCGCTAAGCGCATCGGCGTGGGCCTTGGAGGATCTGCTGAATTCGTGGCTGGAACTGCGTAAACCGGCAACGCCGGCGCTGCTCGATCTCCTGGACCTGGGCCAACGGAGGTTCGCGGAGTGGACGGGCGGGCTCAAACGGGATAGCTGCGTGAACGCGGACAACGCGGAGTTACTGGCCGGCGCCGCGCGTATGAAAGCCAGCGATCTATGCGCGCTGGCG